>JAGQUI010000001.1 GCA_020438595.1 Propionibacteriaceae bacterium
CCCTCACCCTCGACACCGTGATCAGCCACGTCCTGGCCAAGGGCGCCAGCGTCCGACTCATCGGCGACAACCAGCAACTCGCCGCGATCGAGGCAGGCGGCGTCCTGCGCGACATCGAAGCCGAACACGGCGCGCTCCGGCTCACCGAACTCGTCCGATTCGCCGACCAGGCCGAAGGCGCCGCCTCCCTCGCCCTCCGCGACGGGCTCCCCGAAGCACTCGGCTTCTACCTCGACAACCACCGCGTCCACGTCGGCGACGAAACCACCATGGCCGACGACCTGTTCACCGCCTGGACCATCGACCGCGGCACCGGACTCGACTCGATCATGCTCGCCCCCACCCGCGAACTCGTCGCCGAACTCAACCAACGCGCCCGCACCCAACGCCTCGACGGGCGCACCGCCGGCGTCGAGATCGACCTCGCCGACGGCAACCGCGCCAGCACCGGCGACGTGATCATCACCCGCGCCAACAACCGCAAGCTACGGACCTCGGCCACCGACTGGGTCAAGAACGGTGACCGCTGGACCGTCCTCGGCATCGACCCCAAGCGCGGCATTCACGCCCGCCACCTCGGATCGCGGCGGCACATCACCCTGCCCACCGACTACGTCGCCGAGTCGGTCGAACTCGGCTACGCCTCCACCACGCACGCCGCCCAAGGCATCACCGCCGACACCATGCACGGCCTCCTGGCCGGGAGCGAATCCCGCCAGCAGGCCTACACAATGCTCACCCGCGGCCGGATCGCGAACCACTCCTACCTCGTCACCGTCGGCGACGGCGACCCGCACAACGCCATCGACCCCGAGGTGATCAACCCGCTCACCCCCACCGACCTGCTCGAACGCATCCTCGGACGCGACGAAGCGTGCGTCTCGGCCACCACCCAGCTACGGGAAGCCGGCAACCCCCGCACCCAGCTGAAGGACGCCGTCGACCGCTACAGCGACGCTGTCGCGTTCGCCGCCACCCACATCGCCGGTGACCTCGGCATCCGAGCCCTCGAACGCCGAGTTGATGCCACGATCCCCGCCCTCACCGAAGCTGCCGGATGGCCGGCGCTGCGCTCCGAACTACTCATGGTGCAAGCGGACGGCCGCGACCCCGTCCACGCCCTCACCCGGGCCTGCGCCGAACCGATCAACACCGCCTACGACCCGGCGTCCGTCCTCGCCTGGCGCGTCACCGACAACGAATGGCGCGGACGCCGAGGCCCGCTGCCCTGGCTGCCCGCAGTACCCAAGCAACTCGAACGCCATCCCGAATGGGGCGGCTACCTGGCCTCGCGAACCAGCCGCATCCACGAACTCGCGGACGCCGTCAGCCAGCAAACCCGAACGTCCACCACACCGCCGAAGTGGCTAGCGAGCGTCGCCGGCCAGCCACCGGAGTCGCTGGTCGCAGACGTCGAGGTGTGGCGTGCCGCGCACGGCATCCCAGCCACCGATCAACGTCCAACCGGCGACCGGCAACACCCCGACGCGGCCGCCCGCTGGCAGCGGCACCTCAACAAACGCCTCCAGACCAGCCAGTCCGCAGCCCTCGACGAATGGGGCCACGTCCTCACCGACATCGCCCCCACCCTGCTCGCCGACCCCTTCGCGCCCACCCTCGCGCGGCGCCTGTCCCAGCTGTCGGCCAGCGGCATCCAGGCACGACAACTACTCGACCACGCAGCCGCGGACGGACCGCTACCCGACGACCACGCAGCGGCCGCCCTGTGGTGGCGGATCTCCCGCCACGTCTCCCCAGCCGTCGCTGAGGACGACAGCCAATTCCACCTCGCGACCCGATGGCTCGACCACTTCACCACCGCTCTCGGGATCGAGCACGCCAAGGAATTCCAGGCGAGCCCGTGGTGGCCGTCCCTCGTCGCCACGATCGAACGCGGCCTGCAACGAGGTTGGGCACTCGACACCCTCCTGAAGGACGCCGCGAAGCTCAGCCCCGACGGCCACCTCGACCGCTGCCAAGCCTGGGTCTGGCGACTCTCCCTGCTCACCGACCCCATCGCACCCACCGAGGCGATGGACACGGACGAACCGCCCGCGGATCTGTGGGACGGCTACATCCCCACCGACCACCACCTCACGCTCGTCGCCGCCGAGCATCCGCACCCGGTCGAGGAGCCTGAGCCCTCCACAGAGGACTTCGAGGACGTCGAGCTGACGGTCGAGGCGGCGCTCGCGATCGAGGCGATGATCCGGGATCACCTCGGGGTTCCCGAACCCACTGATGCCGACATCCGACGCATGCAAGACCGCGCCAACGCTTGGCACGATTGCCCCGCCACCCCCGAACGCCTCGCGCACATCAACGAGCTCACCACCCGCTACTACGAGCACTGCTTCATCGACAGCTGGGCCCGCCCCTACCTGATCGAACGCTTCCACCAAGACCTCACTGGCAGCATCTTCCGCCCCGGCTACGCCCCCGGGGGCTGGACGACCCTCGTCACCCACCTCCGCCGCCAAGGCGTAACCGACGAGGAGATGCTCGCCGTTGGTGTCGCCACAACCGCCAGCACCGGCCGCCTCATCGACCGCTTCCGCGACCGCGTCGTCTTCCCCATCACTCACCAAGGCCAGATCCTCGGCTTCGTCGGACGCCGCAACCCGGCCCGCCCAGAGGGGGACCACCACGGGCCGAAGTACCTCAACACCCCGGACACCCCGCTGTACCACAAGGGTGCCCAGCTCTTCGCCGCCGGCGACCCCACCAGCGACGCCACCCCCGTCCTGGTCGAAGGCCCCATGGACGCCATCGCCGTCACCGTCGCAACAGGCGGTAAGGCAATAGGGCTAGCTCCACTTGGCACCAGCCTCTCTGACGAGCAGGCCGCCCAACTTCATGCGCGCGGACGCACGCCAGTCGTCGCGACCGACGCTGACCGCGCTGGTGAGGTTGCTGCGGAACGCGACTTCTGGATTCTGGCTTCCTACGGGCTTGATCCCCTGGGAGCCAGCCTCCCGAACGGACATGACCCTGCTGAGTTGATCAGGACTGGACTACCCGACCAACTGTCTGCGGCTATTGATTCTGCCCGGCCATTGGCCGACGCTCTGGTCGATAGAGTCCTTCGGCGCGGGCCAGCGCCCGAGCACGCGCTTGATGCGTTGCGAGTTGTCGCGACCCAGCCATCAGCGAAGTGGGTCGCGGGTGTGGAACAGATTGCCGAGCACACGGGAATCTCTTCTCAGGTACTCCAGGCCGCGCTAGCTCCACTGGTTCACGGCTGGAACTTCGACCCCAGGAGCGCGACACAGAAGATGACTACACAGGTCCGGCCAACGGCCAGCCTGGCAACTGACCACCACAAGCCGACGAGCGACCCTCCGCGCGAGCTCGCGTGGACCGAGGCGCCTCTGGCGGCGCCGCAATCCATTCCGCGCCGTTGATGGGGCACGACAGCAGCGAACTCCAGATCCTAGCCGGACTGCCCGCTGTAGGTCACCGCTACGTGAAGGGTCTCCTGCGGGATGCAGCAAGTGTGCAGCACCGCGGTGGTCGCGGCCTACGCCGCGGCGAAACGGCCGCCTCGCAGGAACCGGGAAAGTGAGCGTTCGCCTGGCCCCCTCAGGGTCAAAGTCCTTGTGCGGCGACGTTGGGGGAGACCTCGATCAGAACCTTGGGGTCGTTTCCCCAGGAGTAGTCGACCTTGAGTTCCTTGAAGTGAGCTGAGCCGAACTTGATCTTCCAACCCTCCGACTCCCACTGCAGTTCTTCGAGCTGGTCCGTGCCCTTAGTCTCCCGAACGAGACAGAGATACTTGCCGTCGGGATACTCACGCACGAATGCCCAGTCCGGGTTGTAGCCGTGCAGAGGTGTGTCGATCTTGAACCAGTGCGGAAGCTTGATGAATAGAGGCACATCCTCTCGCTCTTCCAAGAACAGTGCGAACTTTTTCTCGATGCCCGAGTCGCACACGATTTGGTCAGTAATGCTCTTCGTGACGTCGACCACCATCGAAGCCGGCGCGATTGTCTCGCTTTGGTGCCATTCCTTGAACAGCTCGGCTCTCCAGGCGTCTCCCGTCTGCTTGTAGACGATCCCCTCTGCCTCCCGGGCGTAAAGCGCATCCTTCATGGCACGCTCGACCTGGTCCATGAATACCGACGGGTTGAGCTTCACTTGGCCGAGGTCGTCGATGTCGGAGAGGATCCGAACGATGGTCGCCCGGGTGAGCGGCACGCGCCGGGTGAGTTCTCCGACCACGTCAGGGAGCTTTCGGACCCCGCTTACAGCGACAGCGCCACGGTCCTCGGCGTTGCTCGATGTAATGCCTTCGTAGTTGATGTTGGCCAAGTGCCTCGCGAGGCGGAACTTGATGGGCTCGATCGCAGGCATCGTGTTGATGCGGCGAACCGCATCGGCGACGACGTCGTCGGTCGAGAACGCCAACTCGTAGGTCGTCTTTCGCGAGATCTTCTCCCACAGTTCAATGAACTTCGGGTCGAGCAGCACCTTCTCCTTGAGTTGCAGGCTGATCTTGTCCTTCTTGAGGTCGACGATCCGGCCGGTGAACTTGATGCCGGTATCGTCCTCTATCTCCTTCTGGAGGTCGTCGGCGAACTTCGAGAAGTCCTCGTGGGCGATCACGGTCACCACGTTGATGTCGTCATTGCGGCAACGCTCACCATCGACCATGACTGGCAGGCGCAACCCTCGGCCGACCTGCTGGCGCTTCCTCATCTCCGAGCGGCCGTGCTGAAGGTTGCAGATGGTGAAGACGTTGGGGTTGTCCCAGCCCTCGGCTAGGGCCGCGTAGCTGAAGATGAAACGCAAAGGGTCGTCGAAGCTGAGGAGTCTCTCCTTGTTCTTCATGATCCGCTCCAACGCGGACGCCACCTTCGCCCCTTCGAGTCCGCGACTCGACACGTCCTCGGGAACACCTCTGTTGGAGACGGCGAAGTAGCCGTCGTGCACCACGTCGAGGTCGGGCATTTCGAGAGAGCGGAACCGAGCGTCAGATCGAACGATCTCGTACTCCTGCTCGAACCACTGGCGGATCTTGCCGTCAGCAGGGTGGTAGTTCGCCACCGAGTCGATGAAGAACAACGTGAGCGGCTTCATCGCCGCCGAGAGAAGTCCGCGTCGCAACTGAAGCTTGAGCTGGAGCTCCTTCTCAAAGTGGCTCTCGATGGCTTGGCGGAGCATCAGCCGCTGATGCTGCTCCTCCTCTGAGGTGGTCCCGACCCCTTCGTGGACGTGCGTTCTGTTGCCGAACTCGACATAACCGCGCTCGCCGTTCTGGCCAGCGTGAATATCCTCGACTGTCCAGCCCTGGTAGACGCCGCGTTGGCCGCTCTCATCGAACAGGTCCATGTCCTTGCGCAGAGTGATCCGGGTCAGCCTCGTCTTGCCCGCGATCGTCTTGAAGATCTTCGCAGTGGCTGTGACACCGCCGGGTGTAGCGGTGATCCTTGAGACCTCGACGTACGCACCGTTGAGATCTTCGTCCTTCGTGACTGACAGTACGCCGATACGCTTCACCAGCCTCAGGTCGTACGCGTCCACAGGGGTGAGCCTGTAGACGAGGTGCTTCGGGTCCGTGTGGGTGGCCGAGTACCTCAGCTTGGCGAGCGGAGCCAGTGACGCGATCGCCCTCTTGCTCGCCGGCGACTCCATGTTCTGCGGCTCGTCCATGATGACGACAGGGTGTGAGGCGCCGATCAGCTCCTGCGGCGCATATCCACCGTTGAACTCAGGGTCCTTGCGCCGAAAGATGTTGTCCTCGCTCTTGAAGGCTTCCAAGTTGATAACCATGATCTTGAGCCTGGAGTCCCGGACGAAATCGCTTGCCATCTGGCGCCTGGACGAGTCCCACACCATGAACTCGTACTGCGAGTCCGGGTAGAGCTCCTTGAAGTGCGGCCTCAGCACCGCAAGGCTCGACTTCACGCCCTCGCGGATCGCCACACCTGGCACGACGATCACGAACTTCGAGAAGCCGTACCGCTTGTGCATCTCCAAGCACGTTCGAATGTAGACGTAAGTCTTGCCGGTACCGGTCTCCATCTCGACGCTGAGGTCAGGCACGACTTCGCCCTCGACCCAATTCTGGCGCAAGCTCTCGGGAATGGCAGGAGTCTCGCCACCATCCCCCGTGAGCACGGGCTTGTCCTGCACTGCTCGTAGATTCCGACGCAACTGCTCCGAGGACAGCACCAGCTGGTTCCCAATGACCACCCTGTCGAGGGCATCGAGCGTCCCGTCGTCGAGAACCAGGTCGGCCACCTCCGAGCGGCCCTGCTCCTCATTGCCGTTGAAGACTTCGAGAACGGCATCTATCGCGTCCAGCTGATACTGCTGGCCGCCGTCGAACTTGATCTCGACCGGCATCAGACCGTCTTCACCGTGATGCCGTGCGACCTCGCGTTCGCGACGAGGTTGGCTTTCAGGGCATCCTGCCCAGCAAGGTCATCCTCAAGGAAGACGACGACGCGCGGCTTGGGATCCAGATCGAACACCTTCTCGGCAGTGGCAACGTCGAGACCCTTGCCGACGACAACCGCAACTCCGCCGGACACCTGCACGGTGACTGTCCCAAACTCGTGCTCCAACCACTCTGCGTCGAGTCGCACGCCTTCCTTCAGCAGCACCTCGGCGGCGACAGCACGGATGTCATCGAGACCTGCGGCCAGCGTGGAACTCGCAAGGTCCAGTTCGCCTTCGACCGTCTCAGTTGTCCGGAACCTGCTCTGGGCCAACGAAACGACCCTCAGCCCCCGGGATGCCGCGCCTTCGACCCTCTCAGAGAGAGCCACCAACCTCTTGTAGGTGATGTCGGTGATGTACTCCAACCCGGCAGCTCGGGCATCCGAATCAACCGGAAGTGGTTCTGGCAGCGTCACCATCAACGACCTTCTCGAACCTCCATCCCGCGCGTTCTGCATCGCAACAGCGTGCGCCGTTGAACCCGAGCCAGCGAAGAAGTCAAGGACAATGGAGTCCTTGTCGGTTGCGAGATCAACTAGAATTTGCAACAGAGCTACTGGCTTCGGATAGTCAAACCAAGCCGGGCTGATTCCGATCGATTCCAAGTCCGCCGAACCATTGTTTGTGCTCACATCCATGAACAGGTCCTTGACCGAGGTCGAGTCGACATCCCTCACCTTGGTGTAGATGCGCCAAGTGGATCCGCTCTTGCGGAAGTCGAGGTCGTAGCTTTCGGCCTGCACTTTCTGCTTGCTCCACCGGTAGGCGTGATACTTGTTCACGCCGTTGTTGTTCTTCTTCGGTGCGATCTTATCCATGCCCTCGTGAAGGTGCCGCGATGACACGGGCTCTGTGCGAATCTCCCCGGAATCAGGATTGTAGTAAATGTCGTATACCAAGTTCGGACGAGTGACTTCGTTGAAAGCCGAGTTGGTGTTGTAAAGCTCGTTCTTCGTAACATACGGGCCGCGCTCATCGCGCTTCAGTTCATAGTTGAACCCCTTGTAGACGGTAGGCATCACCTTCTTAAGGAACGAGGCGGACGCTCTGAAGTCCTCAACGTTGAGCTTGTTCCGCGCGTATACATGCATATACTCCTTGGTCCCCGCTGGGCCGGCGCCAGAGATCTGCCGACCTTTGATGTTGCTCACCCAAACGAAAGTGGCAACGAAGTTCTCTGGTCCAAAAACCTCATCCAGCATCAAACGAAGAGTGCTGACCTCGTTGTCGTCGATCGAGACAAATAGGATCCCATCCTGCATGAGCAAGTTACGAGCCAGAAGAAGCCGCGGATACATCATCGAAAGCCACCGGCTGTGGCGGCGTCCGCCAGTCTCGACGTCCGCCGAGATTCGGTTGCCCGCTTCGTCAAGTTGCCCGGTGTAGCCCAAGTAGCCACGCAGACCGTCGGCAAAGTCGTCGTTGTAAATGAAGTCGTTTCCGGTGTTGTAGGGGGGATCAATGTAGATCAACTTGATCTGGTCGTTGTACGCCTTCTGGAGGAGCTTCAGAACCTCTAGGTTGTCGCCCTCGATGAAGACGTTCGTTGCCTTATCGAACTCAACGGAGCGTTCCAAGTCAGGCACCAAGGTGGCCCTGCTCGGAGTCAGTAGGGAGCGAACCGCGTCCTGTTTGCCGGCCCATTGCAGTCCGTACCACTCACGGCGCTCTTCGGCTTGGGCGACGTCGAGCGCGAGCAACTCGCCCAACTTGGCAGCGTCAAGTACGCCGTCCGATGCGACTCCGGGAAACAGTTCATCTAGGGCAGCCCTGTTGCGTGCAGCCAGGTCTGGCGTCTCCAGATCGACCTGGTCCGGATCGTCGGTCATGCGTCCCCACTCTCGTTCGTCGTGCGCCGCAAGGCTATCGGTGGAGACTCCCGCGTAGCGGACTAACCCGGCGGTCTACTCCAATAGCCTTGGAACCATGACAGCAGGTGCCACCGACACAAGCCCTGTCCTCGACGGGGAGGCGGCGGCTGCGGTCGCTCACCGAGGTGGGCATGTGCAGATCATCGCGGCCGCCGGCTCGGGCAAGACCGAGGTCGTCTCCCAGCGCGTGGCCTCGCTCCTCAAGGACGGCGAGCAGCCTGAATCGATCGTGGCGTTCACGTTCACCGAGAAGGCCGCCGAGGAGTTGAAGGATCGCATCCGAGAGCGGTCGGTTGCCCTCCTCGGACCGTCCGCAACCGACAAGCTGGGGCACTTGTACGTCGGGACCATCCACGGTTACTGCTTCCGCCTCCTCCAGACCTACGTGCCTCGGTTCGAGACCTACACCCCGCTCGACCCCAACCAGTTGACCAACCTCCTGTACCGGGAGGCCAACCGACTGAGCCTCCGACAGTTCGACCAGCGCAACCGAGTGTTCTCCGGCATCGAGCAGTTCCAGCAGTCCGTCGACGTCGTCGAGAACGAGTACATGGCCCTCGACGTCATCCCGGACGGTGCCTTCAAGGACGCGCTGGTCAAGTACTACGCGATGCTCGACAACTACCGCTTCATGTCGTTTGGCACACAGATCGTCGAGGCCGTTCGCGCTCTGGAAGACCCGGTTGTGCATGCGGCAGTGACGGCCAACTTCAAGCACCTGATCGTTGACGAGTACCAGGACGTGAACCCTGCCCAGGAGCGCTTAATCGAGCTGCTGGCGAAGCCCCAAGGCTCGGCCGACGTGGTCGTAGTGGGTGACGACGATCAGGCCATCTACCAGTGGCGCGGCTCGCATGTGGCGAACATCGTCGCCTTCGCGACTCGCTACCCCAACGTGTCGAAGTTCGAGCTACTGGCTAACCGCCGCTCGCGACCGGACATCGTGGCGCTCGCCAACGGGTTCGCGAAGTCGATCCCTGGCCGCATCAACAAGGAGATGACCGCAGTCCGCCCATCCGCCGGGCCGTCGGTCTCCATCGCCGTCGGCCACCTGATGGAGCAAGACGAGGCGGACTCGATCGCGCTTGACATCGAGGCACTGCACAAGGAGGGCGTGCGCTACCGAGACATCGCTATCCTCGTGCGCGGCAAGACGGCGTACACGCGGATCTTGGACGCCCTGGCGATCTCCAGTATCCCCGTGCAGCCGGGCGGGCGAACGGGCCTGTTCGAGCAGCCCGAGGCGGAAGTCTTTGGGGCGACCTTTGCGTGGATCTCGAATGTCGACTGGAGCGTGAGCAAGTGGAAGACGCGAGCATCCGTCAATCTGAGCGGTCTTCTCGACCGCTACGTGTCCGTCTTCGGCCTCGACGCCGCCGGGCGGCAGGCCCTGAGCGCACACCTGCAAACGTGGAAGTCCAAGCGTGGCGATGAGAACTGGACACCGAGCCTCGTGGGGGAGTTCTACAACCTGACCGACCTCCTCGGCATCCGCAACTGGGACCTCACAGACGAGATGCAGCGCAACCGGCTCGGGACCATCGCACGCTTCACAGCGGTCATGGCTGACTACGAATCGGTGACACGGCGCTCGCGGCGAGACGCGGACAATCCGGGGGAGCAGGTCGGCGGAGCCGTCGGAGGCGAGTGGTTCTACAAGAACTTCGCACTGATCCTGACGAACTACGCGACCGGCAGTTACGACGACTTCGACGGCGAGAACGACATACTCGGCGATGGGGTCGCCCTCGGGACCATCCACGGCGCGAAGGGGCTCGAATGGCCCGTGGTCTTCCTGCCCTCCTTGAAGGAGGGGCGCTTCCCATCCGACAAGTCCGGGTCGCTGAAGAACTGGCTGATCCCGCGCACCCTGTTCGACGCCGCGCGTTACGAAGGATCAGACGCGGAGGAACGCCGTCTCTTCTACGTCGCCCTCACCCGGGCTCGTGACTGGGTAGGTCTCTCCTCCCACCAGCGGGTCAACACCCAGTCGCGGCAGCCGTCGCCCTACATCCTCGAAGCCCAGGCGATTGCCACCAGCGGCAGCCTGCCTACCAATGCGGAGCCACGCGGTGAAGCCCCGACCAGCATCACCGTCACTTACAGCGAGCTCGATGCCTACATGGAGTGCCCACGGAGTTACCTGCTTCGCAACGAACTTGGCTTCATGCCGCCAGTGCAGTCCGAGATTGGCTACGGCAACGCCGTCCACCACGTCTTGCGCACCATCTCCGAGCACGTCAAGGCGACTGGATCCGTACCCGACTCGGCCGCGGTTGACGCCCTGATGGACTCGGAGTTCTTCCTGCCCTTCGCCAACAAACCTGCCCACCAGGAGATGCGGGAGAAGGCCAGGAGGCTCATTCAGACCTATGTCACTGACAACACGACCGAACTGCAACGGACGTGGGCCACGGAGCGCCCCTTTGAGCTCTACCTCGATGGGGTGGTCATCAGCGGCCGTGCGGATGTCGTCTTCGATGAGCACAACGGGGTGGCTGACAACCTCTACATCGTTGACTACAAGACGGCGCTCGGCGAGGAACTGAAGCCCTTGCAGCTGCAGATCTACGCCGACGCCGGACGCCGAGAGGGCCTCACCGTTGGAGCCGCCTTCATCCAGGACCTCAGCGCCATGGTGCGGCACGACGTCAGCATCACGCCCGCGGACATCGTGGCGGCCGAGGGGTTGGTGACGGAAGCGGCGACGGGGCTGCGAACGCGCGACTTCACGCCCACGCCCGAACGCCGAAGATGCTCGACCTGTGATGTGCGGACCATCTGCGGAGCGGCGGCAACAAGGTGAGGCCGAAAAGGCACCAGCGTGAACTTCTGTCCTCGGCACTCCCTAGAATCAGGATCACATCCAGTACGACTCGACCAGGAGGCCGCCGTGGTTGACGTCATCGCCCGTCGCGGCTCCCACGCCAGCCCGCTTCGCTACCCCGGCGGCAAGGCCACTCTCGCTGGGTTCTTCGAGACCACGATCAACGCTCTCGGCCTTCACAGGCCGACATACATCGAGCCCTACGCCGGGGGTGCCGGTGCCGGTCTGGAACTACTCCTCAAAGGGGTCGTGGGCATGGTCGTCATCAACGACCTCGACCCCGCGATCCACGCCTGCTGGAAGGCGATGGTGAAAGACTCGGAGAACTTCCTCAGGTTGCTCGACCGTACCCCTCTCACCATTGACGAGTGGAGATCGCAACGCGAGATCTACCGGCGCCGTCACCAAGGGGACGTCGATCCCCTCGCCCTGGGATTCGCCACGTTCTACCTCAACCGGACCAGCCGCTCAGGAGTGCTTGGCGCGGGCGTCATCGGGGGGTTCGCCCAGCAGGGCCAATACAAGATCGGCGCACGGTACGACAAGGAAGCCCTCACGGCCCGGATAGAGAAGGTCGCGGAGCTCCGCGGGAGGATCCGAGTCACGAAGCAGGACGGTGCTGCACGACTCCGCGAGTACCTCCAAAAGGACAACGTCTTCGCCTACGTGGATCCGCCGTACGTCGCGAAGGGCAGCTCGCTCTACATGAGCGCCTTTGAGGAGGAGGATCACGTTGCGTTGGCGAGCGTGCTCAACGCACACGCGAACACCAATTGGGTGTTGACCTACGACGTCGCCGAGCTGATCCAAAGCCTCTACAAAGCGCGAGACGTATCCGAGTTCAGGCTCCTGTACTCCGCGCACCTCCGCGGCCCGCATGACAACCTCAAGCGAACCTCAGCGAGCGAGCTGATTGTACTATCGAACCCTGTATCGAACGCACTACGCCCTACCTAGTCAGTGCGCTCCGACGAATGGCCCGGATTGACGAATCTGACTCCGCGCGGGCAAGCCAAGCGACTGCTGGACCAGCGCGCGGAGGACCGACTGCCCCACCCCCAGTGGCAAGGACGCGGCGGAGTGTGCCAGCGCCACCGGAATCACGGCGTTTTCGTATAGGCGTGTCTGCACATGGTCGAGCACCTCGCATATCGGGCGGAGGGTCGGGTAGCTCGACCAGAGTTCCCCATCTGGGTCCCCATAGGGAGTGACCCCCGGCTTGGGAGGGACCGTGACGACGAGAGTTCGTCCGTTCTTGGTTCGGTAGATGAACCGTCTTCCGTAGAACTCGTCTGACCCGTAGGGGTTGTTCAGCGGTCGCCCGGTCACCCGATTGATGTACTCAGTCGTCAGAAGCATGGCCTGGCCCGGCTCGATCAGATGAGCAATGAGATGGGCATGCTCGACGAACACGCCCGACTTTTCAACGCCGACGACCAACGGCGCGGCAGGGCGGTTGTTCGCGATGCAGTGCTTGGCGAACTCGCCTAGGTACTCCTGAAAGCGCCGTTTGAGGGGGGCTACGGTCCCGTGCAAACCCAGTGGTCCGTCCGTGATGAACAGAGTCCTCTCAAGCACTTCGTAACTGTGGGCATCCTCGAACAGCAACTGCATGTAACCGAGAGAGGTCAACCGCTCAGCTACCAGCATCATGCGTGTCAGTGCACTGCGGTTTGAGCCTTCAGGCATGTACTCCTCCTCGGTGCGAAGAACGTCACCGAGGTAGACCGTTGCACCGCATTCGGGACACTTGGTGCCTTCCTTTGGCACCTCGATCTGGCCGCCCGAGAGCTGCGCATCCTTCGCACCACAGGACGGACAGCGTCGAAGGGGAGCGCTTGTAGCGGGAGCACTCGGGGAGCCGTGCAGTGCCAGGAGCATGTCCGCAAGCGTCTGGTCCGACGCCGGGTCGAACTTCGTCTCGTGAAGGAAACGGTCCAACTCTTGCCGCCATGTGTCGACGCCCGTTGAACCCGGGATCACGAGACCCGAACCAGGCAGCGCCCGGTCAAACGCGGCGTGCTGATGCGCCTCCCGGAGTAGGCGCGGGTTGACGAAGTCGCCGGCCCCAGCGGCGTGCAACTTCTCGAAGTCGATGAAAGAGGCCGCGACGCGCACGTAGCCGACCTTGATGGTCGGGTGCTCACGAGTAGCTTCGACTTCGGAGTCTGAACCATCAACCGTGATAGCGAATCGAACCACCTCCGCGATGTCTGCGTTGTCGAGTTCGGCGACCGGACGACAGAGCGACGTCACCCGAACCTCGTCGGCGGGCGTGGCTTGGGCGATCTCCCAGCGCGAAAACGCGTCGTGGACCGCTTGGTCATTGACGACAGGTACGTGCCCGAGCCGCGAGGCTCGCTCAGAGGAGTACGGCACTGCTAGCTGACCTCAACCGGCTGGAGGCCCGCTGCTACGCGTGCCGTGTTGATCATCGCATGGTCGAACTTAGCGATCTGCGCCGGCACGATGTACTTACCCGAGTGTGTCTTCATGCGCACAAACCCCTGATCCTCGATACGGCGAAGGCTTCCAGCCCAAGTCCTGAAGTCGTAGTAGTGCGACAACTCGTTGGTCTCTTTGTCGGAGTTCAAGTGAGCCACGAGCCAGTTGGATGTGTTCGACAGGATCCGCTGGTCTACCGAGGTCACCTCCTGCGTCGCGTAAATGAGACCCATCTTGTACTTCGCGGCCTCCTTCGAAAGGCGAACCCAAGGATTGTCAGCGACATCCTTGCCTCCGCGCTCGAACAGATTGTGCGCCTCCTCCACGACGATCTGAATCCTGACTGGGTCCTGGTTCGCGCGGAAGACCTCTCCGGCACGGTTCAGTAGGTGAGTCACTATCCGCTCCGACATGACCTTGGCAACTAGGTCGTTCCCACTCGAGAGATCGACGATGACTAGTCGGCCCTCGATCATGTCCTGCCACAGTTGCTCTGCAACGTCGCCGGAAGACGCAGTCCCATGAAATGCACGGATCGTGCGGATTGCGGAGGTGACTCCCGTGTATTCGTAGACCGCTGCGATGTCGGAGAAACGGCTATTCTCATCGTGCCACTTTGGGAACTCTCCTGGCCGTGCGGCCACCCAGGTGGCCAGCGACAGCGCGGCCTGAGGCGAGGCCACCTGGTATTTCCCGGTTCCTGCGGGCGCGATTGCATTCGGATGCGCCGCGAGAAAGGCCGTCGCCTTCTCACCAGAGAACGCGATGCGGAGTGGCTGTGTGAAGGTAGATGCAGCGAAGCCACACTTCGCGAGCAGGCCGTAGAAGGCGACCAGAGACCAGCCCCATCGGTTGTGCGCGCTTTGATTGTTCGGGTCTGGCTCCGAAAGATCAGCGGCGCGGAAGCTCTTGGCGTAGTTGGTGTTGACCGGCGCTGTCGCGTCACTGACCAAACCCCATACGGCATCAAGGACATCGCGATCATAAAAGTTCAGTCGCAGGGTCTTCTCTCTCCCATCGTTGGGATCGGGATCTACCTTGTAGATGCGAACCGCTCTGTCGTCGTCGCCGAGGAGCCGGAGCCCGGTCTTGTCTTGTTCGTTCACGTTGGCGTACTCACCCTGCGGATCGAAGATGAGTTGGCCGACCTTGATACCAGTACGCGCTGAGTGGGAGGCGATCGCCGTCACAAGGGTCTTGATCGTGTTGGACTTTCCCGTGCGCGTCATGCCGAAGACGGCCGTCTTGCGCGCGATGAAGTCCCCGATGTGCACGTGCACCTCTGCCGTATCCACACCCGCTTCGCGAGCGCGCCGCCGAGTGGATGAGAACCGGACCGCGCCGAGGGCGAGAAGGTCGTCGCCCTCCGGCTCCGGATAGGATGCCACCCACGATAGGACCTGCTCAGAAGGCAAGAAGACTTGGTACCTTGCAGAGGAGACGACGTTGTCGATGTCGGATCCGAAAAGGATCGTGCTGGAGTTCGGCTCGGTGTAGAAGGTGCCGATCACCTCGCAGTCGAACGCAGACTGCTGGAGCTCATTGCGTGTGAGCTCGTCGGTCACCTCATCGAATCCCTTGCCCGAGTCTCCTGCATCGCGAACGACAGCGAGGCGTGTCTGGACAAGATCAGCCTCGTTGGGAAGCTGAGCAGTTCCGGCAACACGTAGAAGGATCAGCTCCTCGTCATCGAGAGTAAAACCTCTCGACGTCTGTACCCCGGCCGCCGCAAGCAGGAACGCACCGTGCGGAACACCCCCGGCCTGCGTCTTGCGCCAGTCATCTGTGAGAACTACTGCTCGTGCGTAGTCCATCCGGTAGATGCCGCCCACCGCCCTGCATCCGGAGTTAACCAACTTCGCCAATGGGGTGGAGGCGCGCGAGGACTCCAAGATGGTGGCACTGATACTCATGGACGGAACCCTAGTGACCGGTTCCGACAAGTGGGGGAGGCGCGTGCCGCTCGAGGCGCTGCGGTCGACCCGGGCACCCTCATGGCAACGCGGACCGGCCTCCGCCGAGTTCTGCTCTCGTGGGGTAGGTCAGCGGCTAGTGATCGTCCGGCCGATCCGGTTGCTGCCCCCGTCGAAAGGGGTCTCGCGCAGCCGTCTGGTGCCCGTGGCCTTGGGATTGGCCAACGTCGCGCCGCACTCGCATCGCCTTGCCACAGTCACCTAGCCTCAGCTCTCGTCTCGAAGCCCCCCAGGTCATTCACTACCCGGTTCGGTCGAGGTGTGCCGAGCGAATCTCACCCTTGCTGGCCAAGGCTGATGGCGTTCTTCGCAATGAAGCTTGATGCGCTGCCGGAGACGGTCGAGGAAGGCGGGGACGGCGTAGCGGTGCCATTCCTCGAGCAGGTTGCTACTGGTGTCGATGCCGGCGCGGCGACGTTGGTCGGCGAGGACGGCGATCTCGTGGACTAAGTGCGGGTGCTGGGGCCAGCAGGGCGGGATCATGCCGGCGGTTGGGTCCCACACGTACTCGGTGTTGAACCACGTCACGACGGCATCGAGCCACTCCCACAGTTCTTGGCGGAGTTGCCGCTTGCGACAGGTCGGTGGGTCCCACGGGCGGGGCAGCAGCGCGGGGTCGCCGATCTGCTCCTTGGTTTCGTCGTCTCCTTCCGCGGCGAGGTACAGGTCCTTGTACGCGGCGCTGAGTGCGGGTCCGTCCGGCACGGGAAACGGCAGCGCGAGCGGTCGGTCGGTCATGGTGCACCTCCAGCGGGCTTGAGAGCCTGTGCGTCGACGAGTCGACGGCGGGCCGTCCGCTGTTGGGCGAGCAGGCGGCGTCCGGTACTGCCGTCGATGGATCGGGTGAGTTTGGCGATGATCGGTTTGGTGTTCTCGGCGATGACGAGTGCCTGGCCTTCGGGGAGTTGGCGCACCTCTTCCGGCCGGATGATGAGCATGTCGTCGCTGGAGGCGGAGCGGCCTCCGCTGCGTCCGAACTGCCAGGTGGTGCGGGCTACGCGGGTGGTGCCGACGAGATCGGAGATCTCCTTGTTGAACCCGATGTCCTTACCGCCGCCGAACACGACGACCACATTCGTGAGCCCGTAGAGGGCGCGGGCTTCGGTGTCACCGAAGATCGCCGCCAACTGCCGCCATGTCTGGGCGGCGTAGATGAACGAGATCCCGAGCGCTCGTTCGTTGGCCATGCGGGTTCGAAGGGTCGGCAGCGGCGCGGTGGACGGCAGCTCGTCCAGGCAGGCGAGAAGCGGCGGGCACAGTTTGCCCCACGGGCTGCGGTTGGCGAGCACGAGGGCGGTGTCGAGGATGTGTTCGGCGAGCGCGGTCATCAGCGGCGAGGCTGAGGCGTACGGATCTTCGCGTCCGAGCAGGTACAGCGTGCCGCCTCGGGCGATGATGTCGGCGATGTCCGTGGCGGGGCGTCCGGGGCCGGGGATGCAGCGGCGTCGGATGCCGGGCTGAAAGAACAGGGCCAGGGTCTGTTGCAGGGTAACCACCATGTTCGCCACCGTGCGTTCGTCGCCGGTAACGGCGCCCTGCAGCAGGCCGTGCCAGAAGGGTGCGGCACGGTCCTGGTCGAGGAGAATCTCGGCCGGCTCGTTGGTGGCGGTCGGGTTGGCTGCCCAGCGCAGGACGGCGTCGAGGTTCTGGCCGGTGAGGGCGGCGGCGTGCAGGTAGCACTGCAGCACTTTGGCGGCCTCGGCCACGTAGAACCGGGACGCGGCGCCTTCGGAGTTGCCGGAGATTGTCCGGACGATCCCGGCGCCGAAGGCTTTCGCCCGTCGTTCGGCGGTGATCGGGTCCTCGCAGCCGCGGACGGGGTCCCACACCAGTTCGGGGAGTCCTTCGGCGAGCCCGAACGGGTCGAGGACGGCGCAGGGCCGTCCGCGGGTGGAGCGGGCTTCGATGGTGAGCAGCAGGTCTTCGACCTTGGTGAGGGTGACCAGGGCAGCGCCGGGCGCGCCGAGTAGGGCGGGTGTGAGTAGGTCGAGGGTCTTGCCGGAGCCCTGCGGACCGATGACGCCGGTCGTGCGGTCCCACGGGCACCACAGGTCACCGCCGCGGGGCTCGTGGGCCGTCCCGATGCGCCAGCCCACGTCGGCAGGGTCAAACTTCCGGGTCATGGCGTCCCTCCTCAGATAGCGATTCGGGGCGCTGGGGGCGCGATGTCCGGCGGCTGGTGCGGGTGCTGGAGGGGATGCTGCGGGACGGATTCCCACACGGCAGGGTTGTGGGCACCGGTCACGGCGCGGCGGACGCGTGGGTCGGCGTTTGCCAGTCCGTCGGCGCGCAGTTCCTCCCAGGCGGTGGGCGGCACGACCTGGTCGATCAACTCGCTCAGCAGTCGGGCGGGTGGGTACAGCTTGCCGTCTCCCACTTGTTCGGCACGTTCGAGTGCGACGCTCGCAGCGGCGCCTTCGCCGGCGACCCAGGCCGCCATGCCGGCGAGGAACAGCGGCGCCTCCGCGCCGTACTCCGGGACGCTGTTGACCACGGATCGCCACAGCGCGAGGTGTTCGCGGGCGTTGTCGCGGGTCATTGACAGCAGTGCCACCTCGCGGGCCTTGCTGTGTTGGGCGAGGACGGCCAGCTGAGCGGCGTCGTCCCCCTGCACCCGGGCTGATGGCGACCGCTCCGTGTCTGTCGGCAGTTTGCGTCGCACCAGTTCGCCCATGCGTGTGACGACGGCGTCGGAGTCATCTGGCTGGGGCAGCTTGTCGAGGGCGGCGTCGACTTGGGTGGCCAGCTCGGGGCTGTCAGGCGGGCTGGCGAAGCTGGCTACCAGTTCCGATCGGCTGGGCAAGCGTTGCAGGCCGTAGAAGCTGGCCTCCGCGGCGAGGGTCCCGAAGCGGTCGGCGGCACCGCTCGTCCCGTCGGGCAGGTACCAGGTGTCGCCGTCGACGACCATCGTCTGCTGGGCGGCGCCGGCTGGAAGGTGGTCGGCGCAGCGCTCCAGCAGGGTCCATCCGGCCTGCGGGTCGGCGGTGTAGGCGAGCATGTAGGCCTCTCCCTCGGGGAACCTGGCCCACATGCGGTCGAGCAGGAACTCGGCCTGGTCGGGAGGCTGGACGTCGGCGATGTCGACTCGCGCGGTGACCGCTACGGCGCCTTGGTCGACGACGGCGATCACCAGGGATTCTTCGGGGGTGAAGCCGACCAGGTACGGGACGATCTGAACGAACTCGTCCGGGTTCGTGATCCGCACGCGCGGAGGATTCGGGGTCTCAGTCATGATCGGTCTCCTGGTGGGTTCGGACGGGGGTGCTCGGCGGCTGGGCATGCGCGGGGTGTAGGTCGGGGCGGATGATGGCGCGGACGCGTCGCAGGCGTGAGATTCCGAGCGCGGCTTCGGCTTCGGCGGCGGTGGCCATGCCCTTGAGCCGTCCGGGACCCCATCGGCGCAGCCCTGCCAGCGTGAGGGTGATCGCGCCGATCAGGATGATGGCCTCGACAGCGAGCACCCAGCCGAGCACCTGGCTCGGTGCGGCGACGTCCGGTATTGGGGAGGCGAGTCCGGATGAGGCGTCGCCGGCGAGGATGGCGGGCACGGTGCTGAACAGGCCAGTGGGCGTGGGCCATTGCCAGCCGGCCCCGGCGGTCCAGTTGGCGATCCCGCGTCCGAGGTGGACGCCGAGTACGAGCAGCAGTGCGCCGGTTACGGAGATGGCGGCTGGGATCTCCCACGTCAGCGGGTAGGGGTTCTGGCGTCGTTCGGTCTGCATGGGCTTCTCCGGTCAGTCGGTGAGGTTGCCGACGCGCCAGACCTCGTAGATGTTGTGATTGGCGAAGTCGGTGTAGTGGTAGATGCCGACGCCCCGGCCGCGGGCTTCGATGCTGCGGTGGCTGGCGGGGTCGTAGACGACCATGACGTGCCCGACACGGTTGGGTCCGCGCCAGGTGTTGGTGAACACGAGGTCGCCGGGACGGGCGTCGGAGGGTTTGACGCGGTAGCCGTTCTTGCGGGCCCAGTGCCGCTGGGATTCCGACGTCCGGGGCAGCCCGATGCCGATGGATCTGAACATGCCGCGAACGAAGCTGGAGCAGTCCCAGCTGTTGGGTCCGTTGGCGCCGAACACGTATGGCTCGCCGCGTTGCTGGCGTCCCCACGCGAACATGGCCGCGACTCGCTCGGACGTCAGCGGTGGCAGGGTGGGGTCTCCGTCGCCAGCCCAATCGCCGCAGTCCTCCTGCTCGCCGACCACGACGACGTTCCCGCCTCCGGCGTAGGCCCAGGCGTAGTACAGGACGTCGTTGCGGTAGCTGACCGAGTGGTTGTATGCCCAGAGCGCCCGGACGACGCCCTTCTGGCCGTTGGTGACGCCGGACCTCGTGAGGTAATTCCCGGCCGAGTAGATGCTGTCTGCGTCGCTGTGGATATTGCGCCGGCCGTCACGGTTGCCGTCTACGCCGTAGGCGGCGAAGGTGCGCGGCATGAACTGCATGAGTCCCTGCGCGCCTGCTGACGAGGTGGCGTTGTTGCGTCCATGGCGGGTTTCGGCCATGCCGATTCCGGCGAGCAGTTCCCACGGGATCTTGTAGCGCTCCGCGGCCGCGACGTAGAGAGCCTTGATCCGGCCGGGGATGCTCTGGGCGGGGCTGGTCAGCGACTGGTGGCGTGGGCTGCCCCACTTTGGAAGCTTGAACCCGAGGCCGCCTTCTTCGGCGCCGGCGGCGGTGACGTTGGTCTGGTCGGTGTAGGCGCTGCACGGGTCGATGCGGATCTGTTCAACCACCGCGGGGGTGACGACGATCGCTCCCATCGTGATGACGAGGATCGGGACGCCGAGCAGGAACGCGAGCACAGGGACGAGGGCCAGCGCCAGAGGCTTCACGGCAGAGCCCCCTCGAGTTTGGCGTTTGTCCAGGCAAGCGCGGCCTCAGCGGGGTGCAGCCAGGTCGCTACTTTCGCCATCAGCTCGCCTACCACCCAAAGGGCGCGTCCGGGTGCCTGGCGGGCCCAGTCGGTGACGATTTCGGTGGCGATCGGGCCGAGGCCGAGCAGGTGCTCCAGTTCGTCGGCAACGGCTTGGTCCTGGCCGAGCAGGATCTTGGTGTCGGCCAGGTGCAGCATGTCCTTGGCGATCGCCGAAGCCTGGGAACCGGCGTCGCCGGCAGTGAGCAGGTCGGACGGCTTGTGGGCGATCGCGAACTGGATGTCTCCGTCCCTGCGGCTCAGGCGGAGGTCGGCGTCGAAGGACTTCACCGCCTCGATGCCCAGCCGCAGCTGCTTCCAGGATTCGTCGCGGACCACAATCCGCATGTCGCCGGGTTCGGCGGTCTCGCGCATGGCCCGTCCCCAGCTGTTGAGGCACAACAGCGCCATGCCGACGGCTTCGTCGCCGAGTCCTTCGAGCCGGGACAGCGACAGTGACTGGATGGGCGCTGCCCAGTCGAGGTCGATCGTCGTGTAGTCGTCGAACAGACCGCGGAGGGTGCCGTGGACGAGGATGCCGAGGGCGTCGCGGAGCAGCCTGGTCTCGTCCAGGAAGTGCTGCCGCGAGGCGTAGTGGCACGACTCGATCAGCTCATTGGTGGGTCCGTCGAGCGTGCGCCAGAGGTGCGGGATGGTGGTTTCGGTCAGGACGCTGTTGCCGGCGCTGTGCCCGGTGAGGGCTTTGAGTGCGGTGTCGACGACCTTCTCCTCGCTCGGCCCGAACGGGACGGGACGGTCGCCGACCTTCTGTGAGCCGACTAGACCGCGGATCAGGGTCAGCCAGCGGGAGAAGACGATCCCGGCCCGGCGTTGGGCTTCGTCGCGGCCGAGCCGGTCCCAGTTCGCACCGAGGGGTCCGAACGCGAGTGGGTTGATGCGAGCGTTAAGACCTTGGCCGATCGCGATCGGAGCGACGCCGAGGGCTCGGCACAGGGGTTCGTACTCGTCCTTGGGGTCGCCGACGATCAGGGTCCGGTAGCCGAATCCCATCATCCGCAGGCAGAACGCCTTCACGGTGGCCGATTTGCCCTGGCCGGGTTTGCCGAACATGAAGATGTTCGGGTTGCTGACCGGGATGGCTGGGTCGAGTACCCAGCCGTTCGGGTCGGCGTACATGGAGGCGCCGGAGAAGTAGTCGATGCCCATCTGTGCGCCGCGCGGCGGCAGTCCGGGGGCGGCGACGAGTGGCCACAGCACGGGCGCCTGGTCGGCGGCCATCCGCCACACCGACACCGGTGCCGACGCCGGCGACCACCCCCGGAGGGGGCGGCGTTCCCCGCGCCGGGACATCGGCGCGAACAGGCGCGGGTCGCGTTCCTTGGCCGGCGGTTCGGGGACGGAGGGCAGTTCGTGGCCGAAGTCGGCGAGCAGCCGGTCCACTCCCCTGCCCATCCGGGCGGTCTTCCTTGACCGTCGGCCGGTGTCAATGGCCGAACGGTCAGTTCTGGTGGCCAACTGGCCCGTTCTCCTGTCCGATCGGGTAGCCATGGTCAGGCCCCTTCGACCTTGCGGGTGAGCGAGAGCCCTAGCGGGATGGTGGAGGCGGCGAAGCCGGCGTCCTGTGCGAGGTCGAGCCGCAAAGGTGCGAACCCGGCCCGGCGGATCGCTGCGTCGAGGCGGCGTCCGTATTCGGCGATGCGGGCGGTCTTCGGCACGGTGACTGTCGCAACCGCGTAGGGGCAGACGAGGGCGTGGCCGGACGCGAGCTTGGAGTCCAGCCCGCGGGTGCGGGCGACCGCCTGCTGCTCGCGGGCCCGGGTCTTCACCCCGGCCTTCGCCCGCAGGGTCTCACCCATGTCCGCGGCCCACTCGGAGTTCGCCGTCTGGCGGTCCGCGGCCGTGGCGGCGAGGATCGGGAACGCGACCATCAGTGCGCGCCGCTCGCCCGGCTCCGTGGGAATCAGCACCGGGGCGAGAGCCCCGATCACCGCACCACGGGCAGGGAGCTTCACGGTGGCTGAGATCGAGTTCCACGCGTCGTGGGAGTAGTGCCGCACGACCGCGTCCGCACCGGAGGGTCCGGCCTGCGCCCATGGCACGTCCGCGTTCACGCCGGGGTCGGCGTCGCGGGCGGCGAGCGCGGCGATGATGCCGGCCCGATCGCCGGGGGCGAAGCCCGTCCGGACTGCGACCGCAAGCTTGGGTGAGGTGAGCCATTCGACCTCGGGGATCCGCATGCCGGCCCGGAGGTGGGTCTCGACCTCGCCTGCGAGCATGAGCATGGCTCTCGCACGGGCTTCGATCCCTCGACCGAACTCCTTGGCCTCCTTCGCCAGCCGGGCCTCGGGGGCGACGATGGTGACGAATGCCTCGGTCCGCACCGCGGCCTGGGACAGCACCTGGGACAGTTGCTCGTTCACCGCCCGGGCCAGCACCGGCGCATCCGGACGGAGGTGCCGTACTAGCCACTGGTCGCGCTCGGCCCCGTCGTCGGGGACGCTGCGGACCACGAAGATCACCTCCGAGATCAGCTCGGTGCGGGCGCAGGCGTTCAGCAGGTCGGTGAGCCCGCGACCCTGCCGGGTGCGCTCCTCGGCATCGGCCAACGCGAGCCCGGGGTGGGTGACCGCCGCGGTCACCGCCCAGACCCGGTTGGCCTTGTCCTGCACGACCGCAACCCGCGACATCGCGGCCCCTTGTGGCGGGCCGTCGTGGACGCGGATGCCGTGCAGCACGCCGGGCAGGTCCGGCACGCCGAGGTCGTCGGCCTGACCGCGGGAGGCGCGGGACCGCCACGGCGTCCACCTGAACACCAGCCCTACGGCGTGGCCGAGGGACGCGGCCAGCCAGCCGGTCGCCGACCGGCCACGAACCGGAACGACCACCAGGATGAACAGCAGCCCCCAGCCGGCCGTCAGGCCCAGCAGCAGCCCCCACTGCCTGGCGTTGAACGCCCACAGGACGGGGAACAGGCCGACACTCAGAATGGTCAGCTGCATGCCGGAAAGGCCGAAGAACCAGCCGATCCGGTCGCGGCTGTAGTCGCCATACACGGTCGCCATGACGGTTCCTCCCTAGATCGCGGCCGCGGCTACGGATGCATCCGACGAGCCCGCTGCAGCTGCTCCGCCTGAGCCGCCCGAGGCCGACAGACCGGACGCGGGAGCCGGGGCCGGCCCGCCGGACGTCGGTGCTGGTGGTGGTGGCGAGGGCGGGTTGTCGGGTTCGGTGTTGTCGCTCTGGTCGCCGGATCGTCCTTGCTGTTCGCGGTTGGCCCGGGTGGCGTCGCGGCGGGAACGGTCGGTGTAGTCGGGGTAGTAGGAGTTGTTCCCGACCCCTTCCTGGTTGGCCAGGTCGGAGGTAACGGTGGTGGCGTAGGCGCCGACGGTGGTCAGCGCACCGAGGCCGGCGGCCATGACCTTGCCGGCCGGGCCAAGGACTGCCATGGCGCCCTGGATCGCCGAGGAGGCCCGGGTGGTTGTGGCGGCTTCGGCGGAGTCCTCGCCGGCCGAGCGGCCTTGGCTGGAAGCCGTCGAGGCGCTGTCGTTGCCTGACCCCATGGGCTTGCCGGCCAGGAGCCCGCCGATGCCGCCGCTAGCGGTCAACCCGGCCCGCATGGCAGCGCCCGAGGAGGTTCCCGGGTCTACGAAGGCCAGCATCTTGAACAGCGCGACCGGGCAGACCACGGCGATGCAGATCAGCACGATCGCCGGGACGGCGGTACCGATGGAGCCCTGGACGGAGGTGGCGCCGTCCGTCGCGACGCCCTCGGCCATCTTCATGCCAACCCCGGTGACCAGGACGACCAGCAGTGGGGTGAACGCGGCGGCGTGGAACCAGCGGAAGGCCTTCCAGAACCAGGCCCGGGTAGTCTCGTTCGCCAGGCCGGCGGCGGCGATCGGAGTGGTCGCGACGATCACCATCAAGGCGGCGTCGCGGGTCAAGATCACGAGCAGGTGCCCGATGGCGGCGATCCACAGCAGCAGCCCCATCAGACCCAGCACCGTGGCGACCCCGGCGTCGGCGATCTCGGCCGGGTCGAACGGCTTCCACGGCTGCCACGCCTTCCAGCTGGTCACGCCCATCAGCGACTCCATCGCCGCATGGGTGAGGCCGCCCGCAGCGGTCACGATCGCGACGCTGTAGCCGATCCAGCCGCCCCAGATGATCGCGAACTGGGCCACGCCGATCAGCAGCCGTGCCAAGCTGCGTCCGTCGCGTCGTCCGGCCGCGATGCCGATCTGGACGACGGCCATGACCAACAGCACCGCACCGGCGAGCCAGAATGTGGCCGGGTAGATCGTCCGTGCAGGGCCGGACGCGGACAGGTCGGGCGTGAGCCAGGCGTCCATCCAGCCGAGGATCAGACGCAGCAGCCACTGGCCGCCGTTCCACACCGACAGCCACATGGCGATCCAGCCGTCGGTGACGATCCGTCCGGCCTGGGAGCCGATGATGTCGAACGGGTTGGGGATCACGAGGCGACCTCCTGCCAGGTGAGCCAGCCCGCGTCCACAGCGGCTACCGACCCCGGCCACGCCGAGGGAGCCTTGGCGGGGGCGGCGCCGGGGGCGATCTGCCAGCGTGCGTCCGCCCACTGCATGCGTGAGCAGTGCCCGTAGCCCATGCGCGCCTCGGTGCGGATGGACACCTGGATGTCGAACAGCACGCAGGCCACCACCCAATCCGGTCCGTCCGTGCCCTTCACCATCGCCATCGCGGGGGTGGCCGTCACGGCCGTGGTGGCGTCCTTGGACTGTCCGCCCTGGTGTCCAGAACGGAGGAAGGCCTGGACGTTGGCGGTCAGCTCCCACTCCTCGTAGCCGGGCGCGCCCGGGAGCGTCCAGGCGTCGTGCACCTCGCGTGTGACCGGGAGGCTCATCGCCTCAAGGACCGTCTCCTCGATGGCGGCCAGTTGCGCCACGGCGCCCTCCGGGGTCTGGGGGAAGCCGGTCGGGACCCCCGCCGGGCCGCGTCCGTTCAGAGCGACGGGGACCTCAACGAGTGCTGCCGGGGTGAGCGCCGGATCAGGGGTGAAACCTGCGTCCTGGGGGACTGCGGCCATAGGTTCGGCGGCGATCTGATCGCGCCGATCGGTGACTGCGGAGTTGATCTGGGCGGGCAGGATGTCCGGGACGTGCCTGGCGGCGGTGAATGCTTGGACGAGGGCGATGCCCAGCCCGGCGATCATCGTGATGGCCACCACTGCGCCGATGCTGAGCACCATGGCCAGCCGTTGCCGGGTCCAGGCTGCGTTGGGCGTGCTCATCCGACGCACCCGGTTCCGAGGATGCTGGCCACGATGCTGGGCACCACCATGTAGGCGATTCCGGCCAGCATCGCGACGAAGATCGAGACCACGCCGGCCTTGGATGAGTGCGGCATCGAGAAGATGCGGCCGGCGATGATGGCGCCGATCGCGATGATCACGCCCACGAGGAACAGGATTCCGACTCCCCACAGGACGTAGCCGGTGATCTGGTCGGCGTACTGCTGGGCTCCCGGAGGCGCGACCGGGCACACCTGCAGCGGAATGACGACGGGAATGAAGCCGGTCACAGCAATGGTCCTTCCAGAAGGGTCAGCAGGGTTCGAGCAGGCCGGAGCAGCGCCGGCGGCAACGGGTCGGGGGTAAGGCCAGTCATCGCGAGCGCCGGCAGCTCAGGAACGAAGACGACGCGACCCGCATCTCGCAGGCGGCGCACGGCGAACCCTGCCGACTGCTCGACTGGACGCGGCCACCGTCGTGCGCCGAGCGTTACGGCGATCGCGCGAGCCTCTCCGACCAGTTCGACGGCGGTGGACAGGCGACGAAGGCCGGGAATGGTGGCTCGGGCGACCAGCACGACGGAGGGCGTCGTCCGGCTCAGCGCACCGAGCCAGCCCGAGGAGGCGAGAAGGGCGGCGATGTCCCATGAGGAGTCAACGATCGAGAGGGGCATATCGGAGGCTGCGGGAGCTGGCAGGCCGTCGGGGCTGCCCGACGAGTCGGACCGACGGTCTACGACGACCGCGTCTCGTGTGCCGCGCAGCCATCCCCGGTCGGCGACACCCAACTCCGCATTCGCCGCGTAGCTCAGGCCGGACGCCGTCCCCTCACAGGTCTCCACGACCCGCGCCCGCCCGGCCACGGTGGCCAACGCCAGCGCGACCGTCGTGACGCCCGACGCGCCTCCGCAACCGCAGACCAGCACCACGCGTTCGTCGGTGGCCGGTGTCCATCGGGTCACTGCTGGGCGAGCCGACATGGGCGTGTGGTTCTCGGCAGCGGTCTGCGTGACGCGGTAGGCGCGGCGTAGATCGTCCAGTGACATCAGCCCGGCGACGGCAGTCATCAGCTGCGCTCCAGCCGCGAGTGACGAGCGGCGATCGCTGCACGCAGCGTCGGAGGATTGAGCTGCTGGAGGCGCCGTTTCGCTTCAAGAACCGCCTGCAACCGGGCAAGCACCTCGCCCAGCGACTCGATCGCGTGGGACTCGTCCGACACGGTCGCGAACAGTCGATCCACTTCGCGGGGATCTCCGGTCATGGCTGGCCTTTCTCTCACCACAACAGGCAGATGGCCGTGCCTTCGGTGGCCATGGGCGTTTACGCGACCTGGCCGAGAGCAGCCGCGAGCGCGTCGATCGACGCCTTCGCAGAGCGCCGGACCTCGCGTGCGCTGATGCCCCAGGACTGCCCGACCATCTCCGTGCCGGACCGGCTCAACAATGCCGTGCTCGCCCGCTGCCGGACGGGGTGGGCGCTGGCCGCCTCCACCAAGGCGAGCAGCAGCCGCCGGTCACGGTTGGAGATCACCCAGTGCTCACAACCCCAGGCAAGAACCTCCTCGACCTGATCGCGCGACGTGTGGTCGAGCCCGTCCGCTCGGGGATTCAGACCCTGCAGCAGATCTGGCGACATCGGGGCGGTGAGGGCCAGCGCTCGGTCGTGATTCTTCACCTGGCTGGTGGCGCCGTACTCCAGCAGCACGCGCTGGCGGACGCGCAGCAGAATGTTCGCGGCCACGTGGGCTTTGGTCTGCCAGGAGAACGTGCGGATCTCGATCCACAAGAACGCTGCGACGTGCTGGAAGACCTCCGAGCCGAGGTCGGACAACCGGATGCCCAGCGCATCCGCGCCGGGATGCAGCATCCACGCCAGGACGAGCGCCGCGTCCCGGTCATCGCGCCCGGTCTCCGCGGCCAACTCGACCAGGCCGCAGAGCGCACGGTCCGCAATCGGCCGAGGCACGTCCTTCAGCCAGGCCTCAAGCGAGTGCGGCTCCGGAACGCATCCGAGCGCCGGCACCAGCGTCTTCCACCGCTCCCAATGCGCTCCGATCAGCTCCGCGCAGCTCTCCTCGGAGATGCCGAGGGCTCGTCCGACACCACTGGCCATTTCCGGCTCCTTCCCGGTCTGTTGAGACCAGAAAGCCGAGCAGCCGAACGTGGCCGCAAACGTCACCCTTCTTCTGTGGATGGCCCCTAGCCCTGTGGATAGCTAGGTCGTCGCCCCTAGCCGGAGCCACGTCCCCCCTGTCCCCCTACTGCGGCCTCCACGATGGGGCTAGAGAGCAGGCCGAGCATCGAACTCGGCGGGGATCTCGAGCACGGCGGACACCAACGGAGTCGCCGTCAACTCCGTGCTGACTCGACTTGGTGATGGTTCCGAAGACGAACCCGGAGTATGTCTACTACCTGGCAGAGCGTGTTCAGGAACGCCGCTACGCTCTCAGGCGTGAGCGGAACCGATGCGCCCCCACCACCCGACTGGCTAGTAGTCTCCGAGCGGCTGGAGGCACTCGCTACGAGCCCCACCGAGAAGCAAATCGCCCTGGCGAGACTGTTAGGCATCGAGCTTCCATCCGCCCCAGCCCCCGTTGCAGCTGTGATCCTCCAGCACCAACTCAGGTCCGAGTTGTTCATTAAAGGGCTTGGCGAGGAGAGGGAGCTACCCGGGCTCTTGGCAGAGATTGAGGACGAGTTGGGGATAGGATCCCATGCAGCACTCTTCACTGGAACCGGCTTGGAAGTGCGTGCATGGTTCCAAGCCCGATACATGCAGAAGACGGTCCGAGGCTTACGAGAGTTGAAGCCCGAGCCGGGGGACGTGGTGGCTCTGGCAGGCGGCGAAATGCGGGTGGTCTCCAGCATCGGCAAGGACGGTCAGGTGCATCTGAAGAACCGTCCCCGACGTAGTGCCTGGCCGAACAACCTCAGCTTGGTCAAGCGGCGTGGTGCCGAAGGGTACGAGGACCTGGTGGGACTAGTTCGCGCCACCCTGCTCAACGCAGCAACCGCATACGCCCCCGGCGCCGACACGCTCCGCAGACTGGACAAGTTCCTCGTCTCTCGAATCATTCCGGCCAATGAGTCGATCCGGAAGCTGGAGGACCTGCTTCAGTCTGGCGAACGCCGGGAAGAGGAGTTCCAGAAAACCATCAAGGCGTATCCGGAGCTACTGGCATCGACGGTCGTGGGCAGCTGGGCAAGATACGTAATCCCAAAGAAGAAGCTGGGATCGGAATACGTCACGGATTTCTTGGTGCTCGGCGTCGACAGTGCAGGCCTGCATTGGGTGGCGGTCGAGATCGAGGGCGCCCACCACAGGGTCCTAAACAAGGACCGGACGCTTGCAAAGCAGACCCGCCACGCTGTCCAGCAGATTCAAGACTGGCGGCGGTGGCTGACCACCAACGTGGCCTACGCGCACTCCGAGCTTGGCCTCTCCGGGATCACGAACAAGTCGCCTGGCCTTGTGATTATTGGGCGGGGAGATCCGTCGTTCGAGCAGGATCACGCGCGAGATTCTGTGGACCACGAATCGCGCATCGGCATTCACAGCTGGGACTGGCTTCTTCGCCATGCAGAAGCGATGCGAGACCGGGCGATCCATGTCTCGGACTTCGCGCTCGAGTTCGACAACTGAGGCGCAAAACCACGAGCCCACCAAGGCATGTGGCGGCACCTGAGCAGGCCGAAGACGCCTGATCAGGTGAACGTGACCGTGACCCGACACCCGGTCCTCCACGATCCCGAGGGCACAGGCCGGACCGGTGGAGCATCCAGGCTGGAATCGTCGCACTAGACAGCTGGGCGAGGGCTCTTACGGCCCGCTTTGAGAAGTGGACCGCTTCCCAGTTCACGCACCGAATCAGCCGACGCGATCGCGGTGCTCAAGCCACTTGTGTGCGCGGAGGATCGCGTTGGTTCGTTCGCTGGTGTCGATGGGTCCGTAGCCGCTGTGGTCGCTCCACTCGGTGACCTCGCGGGCGATCCTCGCCGCTTCAGCGGGGCGTCCTTCGTGGTCCGCGATTCTGGCGAGATCCAGGTGTGGGGTCGGGTCGTCGGGCGCGATGGCTTGGGCGATCTCCGTCGCCGCACGTGCCCTCGTCACTTCCCCGGCGGCGAGTGCACGGGTGGTGAGGATGTGAGCGACGTCGACGATGCCGACGACCAGGTGGTGGTTGTCGTGGGTGTGACCCAACCAGAGACCACCGCGGCTGCGGAGCTGCTCGTAGGGCATGCCGTTCACGAGTTGGAGCGCGGTGGCGAGGTCATCGATGCCGGCTGATCCGGCCGCTTCTCCGCGGAGGCGGAGCCGCCGGAACAGGTTCGCGTCGCAGAGCACGTCCTCGATCAGGTAGACCCCGACCCCTCGTTGGCGCGCTTCGCTGTTCTCGTTGGCCTCGGGCAGGTAGGGGCCGCGGGTGCGGGGGTTGGTGCCAAGGCGTGCCCGGACGATGGTGAGGTCGCGGCGAACGCGTTCCTCGCCGATGCCGAGGGCTTCAGCGAGTTCTTCGGCGGTGGCGCCGTGCGGCCGGGTCGCGAGGTAGGCGACGATCTCGGTGTAGTACGGGACGCGCTTGAGGCCCGCCGTCGGTGCTCCGCCGCTGCCCAGGCGCAACCGGACGGGCCCGAGAACCGAGAGACGCGGGCGGTCCGTGCTGTCTGCTCTCCAGTCGGCAACGTCTTGGTCGAGAGTTGGGTCGGACTCCTGCACCAGCGTTGTCGTGGCCGGCGGGACGAGCGGTGCGAGTTCGGCGAGGTCTTCGGGGGTGTTGGCCGTCTGCGTCACGTAGACGACGTCGGGGTCGGGCAGGAGTGACGTCGCATCCACGGGTCGCAGGATCGTGGCGCGGGGGATGGTCAGGTCCACGTGGAGGTGGCCGGCGGCATCGCAATGCTGCTCCCAGTCGGCGGACTGTTCGGTGAGATCCGGCACGGCCGCGTCTTCCTCGACGGTGTCGGCGGCTTCCATGACGGCCGCGCAGCCGGCGGCCTCGTCCCGAGTGATGCCGCTGGGGACCAGATCCCAGCCGAGGGCCGGTACCTGCACGCGCCCGGATGGCGTGAGCCGGATCTCTGTGGCTGTGGTCGCCGAGTCGTCGGCTCCGATCCTGATGACCGTGACCCCGGTTCGCCCTGGTCGCGTTTCGACGAGGTCGATCAGCGCGTCGAGGCCGTCCTGGTCGTCGGCGAGGACAGCGATACGAGGCACCCACAGTTCTGCTCCGGCTTGGGCCGCGCGGGCGGCGTCGATAGTGGGGAGGGATTCTGCGGCCAGTGAGTCGTCGTGAGTGGTCGCCGCTTCGAGCAGGCCGCCGACGATGTCGGCGCCCTGGGACCGGGAGGATCGATGCGCGGCGAGGGTAGCGAGTTCTCCGAACAGGCCACCGCGGGCGATCTCGACGTCGCGTGCCCAGGGGACGACAGCGAGTTCGGTGAGCCAAGAGCGAACGAGGTCCTCAGCGTTGGCGCGGTCGCCAGTGAGGCTGACCACTCCGAGGGTTTCGAGGTTGATCATGTGCCATCCCCGCTCGTCCTGGCCGAGGGTGACCAGGGTTGGCCAGACCGGCTCGTTCTCCTCGTCCCAAGGGCCGATCAGTTCCGGCTCGGTGTCGGTGGGGACCCACCATTGGCGCCGGTCGGCGCCGGGTTGCCAGGGCTCGGGCAGGTCGGTGGGTTCGGTGAACCGGAAGGTCAGGTCCTCATGGGTGACGTCCACCCCGAGCAGGCGTGCGATCGGCTGGCTGGTCGCGAGCAGTTGGGCGGCGAGCCTTTGGGTGGTCTCAGCGATACCCGCGACTAGGTCAGAGGTGAGGTCCCCCTGGTGCATCAGTGTCTTCTCTACGACGGCGAGCGCCGGTTCGGCCACCGGGATGGTCCGGCCCGGACGACGGAAGCGGAACTGGACGGCACGCCGACGGCGAAGACCCAGCCACAGGCCGCCCGCAAGCAGCGCCCCGGCGCCGGCGAGGCCGCCGAGCATCCAGGGCAGCGGGACCGATTCGTCCGTGTCGTCGAGGGTTTCGACGTTCTGCGAGGCCGTGTCTGCGGCCGCCACGCTCGGGGTGGCCGAGGCCGAGCTGGAGGGGACTGCGGGTGTGGCCGGGGCGGGCGTGGGCTTCGTCGGCGCGTGGTCGGTGGCCTCGGGGCCGGTGGGCTCGGTGCGCTTCGACGGCGCGGGCTTCTTGGGTTCGTCGTCGGGGACGGTGAGCTTCCAGCCGGGGTAGATGAGGTCGGGGTCGACCAGGTGGCGTCCGCCGGGCTGGACTGTGTGCCGGGAGGCTTTGAAGATCTTGGGATAGTCGCGAGGGTTGCCCAGTTTGGCGTCGGCGATGTCCCACAGGGTGTCGCCCTTCTTCACGACATAGACGTCCTTGGTGTCCTCGACCGCGCGAGGCTGCACCTGGGGCACGCCATGGCCGGGGATGGAGGTGCCGCTCGTGTCCACGGGGACCGGGCCCGGGGCTGCTGTCGCCTGAAGGGCGGTTGCCCCGTTGTTGCTGGCGAGTGCGACGCCGATGGCTGCGGCAACCAGTGCGTGGGCGATCGTCTGGGGGAGGCCGAACCCGCGCAGTTGGGGTACCGAGACGTGCCGTAGGCGGCTGATGATCTCGACAACGATGGCGACAGCGAGGATGGCCCAGGCGACCGTTCCGATGACGATGATCAGCCACAGCAGGAGGGTTCCGTCGTCGGGATTAGTCAGCGCCGCCCAGATGCCGTCGATCGTGCGGAGATTGAAGCGGAGCGTGACGTGGGTTGCCGCCCAGATGAGCAGCCACGGCATGACGACCATGACGGCGCCCAGGCCCAGGAGGCCGAACACTCCGATCAGTCGCTGTCTGGTCATCGGGTTGCCTATCGCTCGGTGCCGTCGAGAGCGCGGACGGCGCGGGCGTCGGCCGTGGCGGTGACGGGGAGGGTCTTGATGCCGACGATGGGCAGGATGACGGGGTTGTACTGGGCGGTGGCCGTGACGGTGATCTCGGTGCCGTCGATGGTTACGGTGCCAGTCATGCCGGCGTGCTCGATATAGTCCTGCGCGGCCTTGCGGGCTGCGCTGCTGGAGAGCCGGATCCTTCCCCCGCTGTCGAGGAAGCGGTCTGCGTCGAGTTGTTGGCCGGCGATTCGGGCTGCTTGGGCGGCGACGTCTTTCGCTTGGCGTCTGGTCTGCACCTGGCCGGACAGATCGACGGCGATCCCGAGGATCAGGGTGAATACCGTCACCAGGAGGACGGCTCCGGTGCTGAGAGCCGAGCCGCGCTCGTCGCGCAGGGTCCTTCTGCTCTTCACCGTCGCCCCCTGTACACGTCCAGTTCGCTGGAACTGGCTGCCGACACGCGGACGGTGCCCGGCAGCGGCAGGGTCAGGTCGGCCGTTGCAAGGTCGCAGGTGATCGTGACAGTGGTGGTGGCCGCGGTGCCGACGGGCGTGGCGAACCCGCTGGTGTCGACATCGATTGAGGCGGTCGCGCACTTCACGCCTTGGTTGGACATGGTGCCTTGGGCGATCTGTCTGGCTGAGCGCTCGGCTTCGGTGGCGGTGCGGGCGATGGACGCGGCGCGGGCGGCGTCCGCGGCGGCTGCCTGGACGGTCTGGCGGGCCAGGGCGAGCCGTCCGCCGAAGATCACGATGAGCACAAGGGTGCCCAGCATCGGGGCCAGGAGGGCGATCTCGACCGCTGCCGAGCCGCGCTCGTCGCTTCGCCTTCTGGCCATCTACGAGACCCTCTCGACGGCGACCGCCACGGTCTGGGCAACCGTCGGAGCCCACCCGGGCACGAGGCTGAGCGCGGTGCCCGACACCATCGCGGTGGCGGTGGTGGCGGTGCGATGACAGGTGACCGAAACATCGCTGAGAGCATCACCCAAGGTGGCGAGGAACCGTTCACCCGCCTGCTCGCAGGCGCTGGCGGTGCCACCTTCGACGGCGGCTGCGGACGCGGCTGTCTGGGCTGCGGCCTGGGCCGACGTGCTGCCGAAGTGGTACATGGCGGCACCCATGGCCACCCACACGAACGTGAGCAGCACCGGCAGCAGCATCGTGAGCGCCACCGAGGCCGAGCCGCGTTCGTCTGGCCGGTGGGACACGACGCTCAGCCGCCGGTGATCTGGGAGAGCAGGCCGCCGATGAATCCGTTCATGACGCCGATGACGATGCCCACCAAGGCAATGACTCCGATGGTCCACAGCAGGTTCTCGGTTGAGATGTTCATTGCGATCTTCCTTCTGGTTGGGGTTGGAGTGTCATCCGGCGGCGAGCCGGAGGACGGCGGGGGTGACGAGGACGAGGCAGAAGACGATCGCCATCAGGGTGGTGGGGATCGCCATGCGTGCGGACAGTGCGTTGGCCTTGGTCTGTTCAGCGGCCAGCAGTGCGGAGCGCAGTGCCGTGCTGCGAGCTCGCAGGGTGTCGTAGACCTGAGTGCCCTCGGCGCCGGCCAGCCGCATGATGTCGGCGACGTCATCCAAGGCCGGCAGGCCGAGTTCGTCGGCGAGCTGGTGGATGGCGTCCCACGGCGCTTCGCCGGAGAACCGGCTACGGGCCAGTTCGTCCCGAATCCGCCGGAATGGCCAGCTGTCGCCGATCTCGGCGGCGTTCTCCAAAGCCTGACGGGCGGCCGAGCCGCCGGCGCTGCGTTCTAGTGCGACCAGGTCGACGTAGGAGCCCAGCGCCCGGTTGAACTCCAGCCGGGCCTCGGTGGCTGCGGTGGCCACGTTCCCGTTTGGCACCAGCCAGCCGAACAGGCCACCGATCAGGACCGCGGCGACCGTGAACGGTGCCGGGATGGGGAACGTCACGGAGAATATCGCCGTCAACAGCGGCACTCCCACGGCGACGATGGAGGCCATCAGGAGCTTCTCGCCGTAGAACCGGTGAGTGCTGCGGCCCAGGATCGCCAGATCTCGATGGGGCGTGGCGCCCCACATCCTGCTGGGCAGGTGGCGCATTGCCCACAGTCCCAGCCGGTCGGCCAGCTCCGGGCGGTCGCCTGCCTCGGCCGCCGGCTGTCGGGTGCCGCTTGTTGGTGAGAGTCGACCGAGGGCATCGCCGAGGTCGGGCTGAGCGGGAGCGAAGTACAAGCCGGCGATGACCAGTCCGCCGGAGATCATGAGCCCGGCAAGGACCCACATCTGGAGGGCGTTCATCGCGGGCTCTCCGTCCGGCGTGCCACGAACCGGACGCCGGCCGGTTCGGCGGCGAGCCTTCTCAGCCAGATCGCGCAGCCCACATACGCGAGCAGATACAGCGTCAGGAGGGCCTGGCCGAGCGGCGAGGAGTAGGGCGCCAGGAATTGACCGGAAAGTGCGAAGACGGCCAGCGCGCCCACGGAGATGAGGGTCGTGGTGCGTGCGGACGAGCGGGGCTTGGCTCGGTCGGCTTCGAGTTGGCGTCGGATGCGGACGTCGTCGGCGACCGACTCTGCCAGCCCGGTCAGCACCCGGGCGATGCCGTCGCCGCGCTTGCGGGAGCCGAGGATCAGGGCAGCGACCACCAGGTCGCCGGTGGCGTCGTCGAGGTCGTCGGCGAAGGCCCGGAGCGCGGCCTCGGTCGACCACCGTGCGCGCAACCGTCCGACGAGCTGGGACACCTCCGGACGGATGGCGTCCGGGGTCGAGCGGAGGCTGGCGTGTAGTGCCTGCTCCATCCCTTGCCCGGCGGTCAGCACGCCGGACAGGTTGCGCGTCCACTCCGCGATCGCTTCCATCCGGGCGATCCGAGGTGCAGCGTCCGAGGTCGCCAGCAGCACCGGCAAGCCCACGACTGCCAACGGCAGCACCACCGCCAGGATCACCCAACCGGTGACAGTGGCGAGGCCCACCCCCACCACCAGCGCGACCAAGGCCGCTGTGCGCTGCCAGCGCGGCATGCGGGTCACCCACGCCGGAAGCGCCGGCCGCCGGGTCGGACGCGGCGGCGGCGCGGGCCGGCGTTGCACCCCGAGGACGGCGAGAGCGAGGCCGCCGGTGATCATGACCCCGGAGAGCACCGAGCCGATCAGTTGCAGGTTCATGCGGGCCTCCGGTTGTCGGCCAGTTCGCGCTCGAAGCCGAGGGCATTGAAGCCGCCCGAGATCAGGTCGTCCCACAGGCTGTCGGGACGGGTGTTCGCGACGGCGCAGCTGCCCGGGACCCGGGCGAAGATCGTGTTGGTCGCGAACCCTCGGGGACGCTCGCCGGGGGTGACCTCGAGGACTTCGGACACGTAGCGGTGCTTGCGACCGAGGTCGCCGCCAGCGTCATGGGTCACGTCGCAGGCAAGGTGGACGATGATGTCGATGGTGTCGGCCAGCTTCGCCGCGGCAAGTTCCTGCGAAACCTGGGGTCCGGCCTCCATGGCGCAGGTAATGAGCTTACGCATCGCGGCCTGCCCGTTGGCCGCATGGGTGGTGGAGATCGAGCCGGAACCGGACTCCATCAGCTTGACCATCTGCCACACCTCCGGACCACGGATCTCGCCGAGGATCTGGCGGCCCAGGCTGAACCGGAAGCTGTCGACGATCTGTTCGTCGATCGTCCGCATGCCCGCCGACCGGCCGTCGGCGCCGCGCTCCCCCGAGCCGGTGCGGACTTCCCAGGCGTGCACGACGTAGTGCTTGCTGGTCAGCAGATGCAGGAACAGTTCGTACTCGGTCTCGAAGGTGCCGATCGGCTCCCACGGGTCGAGCTCGGAACACAGCGCCCGCACGAGAGTGGTCTTGCCGGCACCCTGCGCGCCGGACACCACGATCGACTTGCGGGCGTTGACTGCGGCGCGGAGGAAGTCGGCCACGACCGGTGACAGCGAGCCCCACTCGACGAGGTCTTCCAGCGTGACCTCCCGCACCCGGTGGCGTCGGATCATCACCGACAACCCCGCGGTGTCCCGCGCTGCTGCCAGGCGCGCCCCGCCTTCGAGGGTGAGGTGGAGCGACGGGTTCGCGGGCGTGAACGGACGCGGGTTGTCGGAGCGGGCTGCCAGGAAGGCGAGGAACTCGGCCAGTTCCTCGTCGCTGTCGGCCACCGGGTCGGCGTGGCGCATCGTGCCGTCGGAGGTCTCCACGACCACATGGTTATGCCCGGTGATCATGATGTTCTCGATCGAGGGGTCGTCCACCAACGGCTGCAGGCGACCGAGCCGGAACACCGCATCGAAGACCGCCTGGGCGAGCGCCTCTTGCGCGGACGGAGAGCGCACTTCCCCTCCCGTCGCGAGGGCTTCGGCGGTGTCTTCGTCCAGTAGCTGGCGGATCACCGCCCACCCCTGCAGGTGTTGCTCATTCTTGTCCCAGGTGGCGCCGCTCATCAGGTCGGACAGGCGCTCCGACGCTTCGACACGCAACCGGGCCACCTGCACCCAATCCAGCCCGATGCTCTGGCGGTGCCTGGCCAGCAGTTGGCTCACCGAAACCAGGGGCGGTTCCCAGGTCTGAGAGATCGGAACCGACTTCGCTGCGGCCGGTGCGACGTCGGCGTCGGGGGTCGAGCCGGGGAACTTCCAGGTCGACCGGACGCGTCCGGGCCGTGCCGGTGGGGTGGCCGAGTCGTTGCCGCCGAAGATCGGCAGATCCAGGGGATCGTGGGTGAACTCGCGGTCGTCGTTCATGTCCTCGCTCCTCCGGTTGCCGCCCGGACCTCTTCGCTTCCCACAACGGTCGGGCGAAGCGCGGTCGCCAGCGTCCGCAAGCTGCGCACGTAGCCGGACTGCTCGAAGGCCCGCGCGGCTGCCTGCTCGCCGCCGAAGCGAGCCGGCGGGAACGGCGTCCCGGCCGAGAACACCGCTGCGCGCTTGGGGTCCCACTCGATCGACGCCTCCACCGGCAGACCCAGAGTCCGGGTGACCTCGGCGGCCCGGTAGACCCGACCCTCGCCCACCAGAACGATTTTCACCTCGTGGCCCGGCACGACATCGGCGGCAAGCGTCCTGGCCCACGACCGTGCCGCCGCGAGCGCAGTCAGACTCGAATGGGTGACGAGGAGGGTGACGTCGGAATACCTGATCAGCGGCTGCGGCGAAGCCTCCAGGCCGAGCCGACCGGCGTCCACGATCACGTCCTGACCAGACAGGTCCTGCAACACCAACAGCAGCGGGTCCCACAGCCGCACCAGGCTCGCCGCCTGTTCGTGTGACTTCGTCCCGGCCACCACCGAAACGTCGGTGCCGTCGACGGTGAGCACCATGCGAGGGAGCGCGTCCGCCAGGACGCCGTGCCGCTCGGCCATCACCAGTTCGAGGAGCCCGGCCCGGTCTCGCTGGCCACGCCAGTACCCGGCCAACAACGCCGAGCCGCCGGTCGGGTCAGCCTCAACCAACAACACCGGACGCGGCCACGCCATCGCCAAGCCCAGCGCCGTCGTGGTC
>JAGQUI010000200.1 GCA_020438595.1 Propionibacteriaceae bacterium
TGGCTACCGACCTTGGAGAGCTCCAGGAACGAATCACCTCGACGGTAAACGGGTCTATTACCTCCGTTCAGGCTATTTACGTTCCTGCGGACGACCTTACCGACCCGGCGCCGGCGACGACGTTCGCCCACCTGGACGCGACCACCGAGCTGAGCCGCGAGATCGCGTCCCGCGGCCTCTACCCGGCCGTGGACCCGCTGTCCAGCTCGTCGCGGATCATGGACCCGCAGTTCATCGGGCAGGAGCACTACGACACCGCGACGCGGGTGAAGCAGATCCTGCAGCGCAACAAGGAACTGCAGGACATCATCGCGATCCTCGGCGTGGACGAGCTGAGCGAGGAGGACAAGATCATCGTCGCCCGCGCGCGGCGGATCCAGCAGTTCCTCAGCCAGAACACCTACATGGCCGAGAAGTTCACCAATGTGCCGGGTTCCACCGTGCCGCTGGCCGACACCATCGAGTCGTTCAAGATGATCTGCGACGGCGAGGTCGACCACGTCGCCGAGCAGGCCTTCTTCAACGTGGGCGGCATGGACATGGTGATGGAGAACTGGGACCGGATCCAGAAGGAAGGCTGAGGTGGCGGTCCTGCGGGTCGAGGTGGTCTCGGCGGACGGTATCGCCTGGGAGGGCGAGGCGCTGAGCGTGATCGCGCGGACGGTCGAGGGCGACCTCGGCGTCCTGCCCGGGCACGAGCCGTTCCTCGCGGTCCTGGTGCCGTGCGCGGCCGAGGTGCTGACCGCCGACGGGCACCGGGAGGTGGTGGCGATCGACGGGGGCTTCCTCTCGGTGGCCGGGAACCACGTCTCGATGCTGTCGCAGTTCGCGAAGATCGCCCGGGAGATCGACCTGGACGCCGCCGAGCACGAGCTGGCCGCGGCCGAGCGGAGGCTCAACGCCGGCGACCTGGACGAGGAGACGCGGCAGCACTTCCTGCGCGCACAGGCCCAGGTACGGGCCGCCCACCTGGCGCAGAGCGCGAAGTAGGGGTCAGGGTCGACGCGGATGGACTGGGTTGGCATCACCGAATGGGTGGCGCTGGCGTTGGTCCTGGTGCTGCTGGTGCCGGTGGTGTTCCTCGGCGTGCGGCGGCGGTGGTTGTCGCGGCAGGGCGGCCTGTTCGACTGCTCGGTGCGGCTGTCCAGCAAGTCGCCGGGCTCGGGCTGGGCGCTCGGGGTGGCGCGCTACTCCGGGGACAACCTCGAGTGGTTCCGGGTGTTCTCGATCTCGTTGCGCCCGCGGTTGATCTTCCCGCGGTCGCAGGCGCGGGCAGGCACACAGCGTGATCCCGACCCGATCGAGTCGGTGTTCCTCTACGACGAGCAGCGGGTCCTCACCCTAGAACTCGCCGACGGCCGCTCGTGGGAGCTGGCCATGACCTCCGCGTCCCTGACCGGCCTGCTCAGCTGGCTGGAGTCTGCTCCGCCCGGCGCCCGCTACCGCTGACGGACCGAGTCGGGGACGGTTCCTTACTCGGTCCACCCCACCCCGGACCAAGTTGGGGACGGTTCCTAACTCGGTCCACCCTGCTCGCGCGAGCGGAGATTGGCGGAGTTATCCACAGATTGTGTATGGACCCCTTCCGCCGTGGTGGGACGCTACCTAGGCTCGCCGTCCATTGCAGGGAGGGGAGCGCTATGCCGCGGCGGGCACGACGGGTCGGTGGTTCGGGGATTCATCACGTGATGTTGCGTGGGGTGAATCGCGACCCCATCTTCCTCGACGACGAGGATCGCGTGCGCTTCCTGGTCGCGCTGGACACAGCGAGGGAGATGTCGGGTTGTCGCGTGCTCGCCTACTGCCTCATGGACAACCACGTGCATCTTGTGCTTCGGACCGGCGCGGAGCCGCTCGGCGTGGTGGTGAAGCGAGTGGGCGTGCGCTACGTGTCGTGGTTCAACCGGAAGTACGAACGCGTCGGCCACCTCTTCCAGGATCGGTTCAAGAGCGTTCCGGTGGAGGACGACGCACACCTGGTCGTGCTGCTGCGCTACGTGTGGAACAACCCGGTCAAGGCGGGCCTGGTCGACCACGCCGATGAGTACTGGTGGAGCAGCCGGCGGAGCTTCGGCCGCCCGTCCCGCCTGGTCGATACCGGCGAGCTGGACCGTCTGCTGACGTCCGACCCGCTCGTTGCCGAGGCCGGGCCGGACGGACCGACGTGGGATAGCCCCGGCAAGCACGGCCCGAAACCCCGGTACTCCGACGAGCAGGCTGCGGCGTTCCTCGAGCAGGCCTGCGGCGCGGATGGCCCGGATGCGTTCCTGCAGTTGGACGAGCAGGTCCAGCGGGAGGCGATCCGCGAACTCCGCGTCCGCTCGATCAGCTTCAATCAACTGGCCGTGATCACCGGGTTGAGCAGCACCACGCTGAAGCGCCGTCATGCCACCCGGAGCGCGGCCGAGTGAGGTGGGTGGACCGAGTTGGGAACCGTCCCCAACTTGGTCCGGGGTGGGGGTGGACCGAGTTAGGAACCGTCCCCAACTCGGTCCGGGTTCGTGATCCGGGAGCGCTGGCGCTTCGCGCGCGGCTCGGTGACCTCGCGGTCCCTGCCGGGCACCCAGAGCACCTCACCGGACGCCTGGCCGGCGGCGCGGGCGAGGATGAACAGCAGGTCGGAGAGCCGGTTCAGGTAGCCCAGGGCGAGCGGGTTCACCCCACCCGGGGTCTGGTCGGACGCCGGCTCGGTGCCGTACACCTCGACGGCCGCCCAGCCGGCCCGCTCGGCGCGGCGGACGACGCTGCGGGCCAGGTGCAGCAGCGCGGACGTCTGCGTGCCGCCGGGCAGGATGAACGAGCGCAGCGGCGGCAGCGGGTCGCCGAACTGGTCGCACCAGCCCTCCAGCCGGTCGATGTAGGGCTGGATCACCCGCAGCGGTTCGTACGGGGGATCGGTGGCCAGCGGGTTCGACAGGTCGGCGCCGCAGTCGAACAGCTCGTTCTGGACGTGCCGCAGCACCTCGCGGACGTCCTCGGGCAGGTCCGGCTGCGTGGTGACCAGGCCGAGCAGCGAGTTCGCCTCGTCCACATGGCCGTACGCCTCGACGCGCGGATCGGTCTTCGCCGTCTCGGACATGTCCGAGAGTCGTGTGCGCCCGGCGTCCCCGGTGCGGGTGTAGATGCGGGTGAGGTTGACCATGGAGCCCAACCTACCGGGCCGGCTTGGCCCGCTGTGGCAGGGTTGGGGCCGTGAAGAGACCCACCCTCCTGCTCGCCCTCGTGCTGCTCGCTGCGGGCCTGTCCGCCTGCACCTCCGCGACTCCGGCCACACCGGGGGCCGAAGGCGGCGCGACCTGCTCCTACGAGGCTGCGGGCACCGCGGCCCGGCAGGTCGACCTGCCGCCGACCACCGGCGTCCCCAACACCGGGACGGTCACCTACACCCTGCAGCTGGACGAGGCCGACCTCGCCGTCACCCTCGACCAAGAGCACGCGCCGTGCACCGTGAACTCGTTCATCTCGCTGGCGAAGCAGGGCTACTTCGACAACACCGAGTGCCACCGCCTCGTGGACGGCAACGGGCTGTACGTGCTCCAGTGCGGCGACCCGACGGGAACCGGGACGGGCGGGCCCGGCTACCAGTTCGCCGACGAGCTGACCGGCGATGAGACCTACACCGCCGGCACGCTGGCGATGGCGAACGCGGGTCCCGGGACGAACGGCTCCCAGTTCTTCATCGTGTACGCCGACAGCCAGCTGACCGCGAACTACACGGTCTTCGGCCACGTGGACGCCGAGGGCATCGACGCGGTGGCCGGGATCGCCGAGGGCGGCCAGGACGGCAGCTGGGCGGACGGCAGCGGCAAGCCGCTCACCCCCGCGGTGATCAAGGGCGTGACGGAGGGCTGACCCGCTCGACGAAGCCCCGCAGCGCAGCGAAGGTGAACTCCGGCGCGTCCGCGTGCACCCAGTGTCCGGCGCCCGGCACCACCACCTTCTGCACGGCGGGGAACAGCCGGCGCATCTCGGGTTCGTGCTCGGCCCGGACGTAGGGCGAGCGCTCCCCGGCGAGCCACAGCACCGGTCCGGTGAACGGTGCCGCGGTGACCTCTGGCCAGGCTCCGATGGCCTCCAGCGAGCCCCCGAGCAGGGCCAGGTTCGGCTGCCAGTGCCACCCGCCCTTGCGGCGCAGGTTCTGCAGCAGGAACAGTCGCACCGCGTCGTCCGGAATCTGCGCGCGCAGCCGTTCGTCCGCCTCCGCCCGGGAGCCGAGCGTGGTCAGGTCCAGCGAGCGCAGCGCCGCGACGAGCGGGGTGAACGTGTCCACCTGCGCCGAGTGGCCCGGCGCGATGTCGACCACGACCAGGCCCGCGACCTGCTCCGGATGGGCGAGCGCGGTGAGCATGGCCACCTTGCCGCCCATCGAGTGGCCGACGAGGATCAGCTGGGCGGCCGAACCCATCCGCAGGTCGATCTCGCCGGCGACCGCGTCGGCCATCGCGGAGTAGCTGAAGGTGTCCGTCCAGGCGCTGTGGCCGTGGTTCGGCAGGTCGAACAGGACGGCCGGGTAGCCCGCATCCTCGAGTTGCTGCGCGAGCAGCGTCCAGTTCCGGCCGCGGCCGAACAGCCCGTGCAGGAACGCGAACCGGGGCCGGCCGGTGCCGACGAGTTCGGTGTACAGGCCGCTCATCAGCGGCGCCGCTGCCAGCAGGGGGTGTGCCAGTGCCGGCGCTCGTCGACGGCCGAGGCGGAGCCGATGCTGGCCTCCCTCGGCCACGCCACGACGTGGGCGGTGCCCGGTGCCACCGGACGCCCGCACCCGGGGCACTGGTAGGTCTTCGTGGCCGCGTCGGCCGGCATGCTCTGCACCATCCAGTCGCCGTCCTGCCGGTGCTCCAGGCGCGCGAAGGCACCCGACGACAGGGGTCGGGGCGCACGCAGGTGCTTCGAGGGACGCTTGGCCATACCGAAGTCCTATGCCACCAGCCGCGGTCCGGGCAAGTCGGCGGGCCGGCGGGTCGACGGCCGGGGGCGTAGTAGGTTGTCCGGGTGCGTCTGCTGATAGCCCGCTGCCAGGTCGACTACGCCGGACGACTCTCCGCGCACCTGCCGATGGCGACCCGCCTGATCATGGTGAAGGCGGACGGCTCGGTCTCCGTCCACGCCGACGACCGCGCCTACAAGCCGCTGAACTGGATGAGCGCCCCCTGCACCCTCACCGTGGGCCCGCCACCGGAGGACGTCGAGGCGGTGCCCGCGGCGGACGAGGCAGGGCTCACCGAGATCTGGGAGGTGCACAACGGGGACGGGGACACCCTGCAGATCGCGATCGGCGAGGTGTTCCACGACTCCAGCCACGACCTGGGGGTCGACCCGGGGCTGCAGAAGGACGGCGTGGAGGCGCACCTACAGGTGCTGCTCGCCGAGAACCCGGCCACGTTCGGCAACGGCTGGACGCTGGTCCGCCGCGAGCATCCCACTCCGATCGGGCCGGTGGACATCCTGTTCCGTGACCACTCCGGGGCCTACGTGGCCGTCGAGGTGAAGCGCCGCGGGGAGATCGATGGTGTGGAGCAGCTGGCGCGCTACCTGGAGTTGATGAACGCCGACCCGTTGCTCGCGCCCGTCCGCGGCGTGTTCGCCGCCCAGCTGATCAAGCCCCAGGCGCGGACGCTCGCCGGCACCCGCGGGATCGACTGCGTCCTGGTCGACTACGACGCGCTGCGCGGCCTCGACAACGCCGAGGACCGCCTCTTCTGACG
>JAGQUI010000201.1 GCA_020438595.1 Propionibacteriaceae bacterium
AGGACTGCACCGCCGCGACCCGGGTGCTGGTGCACGAGCGTATCCACGACGACTTCGCCGCGGCGCTGGCCGAGTTCGCCGCCGGCACGGTGGTCGGCCGCCCCGACAACCCGGACGCGCTGTTCGGCCCGGTGAACAACGCCGCGCAGTTGAACCGGGTCTCCGGCTTCATCGACCGGCTGCCCGACCACGCCCTCCTTGCGGCCGGTGGATCGCGCCTGGCGGCCCTCGGGGATGGGTACTTCTACGCACCGACCGTGGTGTCCGGGCTGCGCCAGGACGACGAGGCGATCCAGTCCGAGATCTTCGGCCCGGTGATCACCGTCCAGTCGTTCTCGGACGAGGACCAGGCGATCCGCTGGGCGAACGGCGTGGAGTACGGCCTGGCCTCCAGCGTGTGGACGAAGGACTTCGGACGCGCGATGCGCACCAGCAAGGAACTCGACTTCGGGTGCGTCTGGATCAATACTCACATCCCGCTGGTCGCCGAGATGCCGCACGGCGGCTTCAAGCGGAGTGGGTACGGCAAGGACCTCTCGATGTACGGGTTCGAGGACTACACCCGGATCAAGCACGTGATGGCGAACATCGACTCCTGAGCGAGAAGAACCGAGAAAGAGAGGCGACATGCCCGACCTGAACGACCCGTTGCTGACGTCCTTCGCCCGGGCGGCGATCTCCCGGCGCAGCGCGCTGACGGGCTTCGCCGCCGTCGCGGCGGCCGGCCTGCTGACCGCCTGCGGCTCGGCCGGGCGCAACTCGACCGCCTCCGGCTCCGCCGCGGCCCCGAAGGCCGCCGAGGACCTCTCGGACACCGACAAGGTCGTGAACTGGTCGAACTGGCCCGAGTACATCGACATCGACGACAACGGCAAGCACCCGAGCATCGACGCGTTCACCAAGCAGACCGGGATCACCGTCAACTACAACGAGGACTACAACGACAACGACGAGTTCTTCGCGAAGGTCCGCCCGCTGCTCGAGGCGGGCCAGGACACCGGCCGCGACACCTGGGTGAGCACCGACTGGATGGTGGCCCGGCTGATCCGGCTCGGCTACATCCAGCCGCTCGACTACGACAACATCCCGAACCTGGCCAACCTCGAGCCGTCGCTGAAGAACGTCGAGTTCGATGACGGCAGGGTGTACTCGCTGCCCTGGCAGAGCGGGTTCGCCGGGATCGCCTACAACCCGAAGGCCACCGGCGGCAAGAAGGTGACCAGCATCGACCAGCTCCTGCACGACACCTCGCTGAAGGGCAAGGTGACCCTGCTCACCGAGATGCGCGACACCGTGGGCGCGGTGCTGATCGAGCAGGGCGTCAACCTCGCCGATGTCACCTCCGAGCAGTTCTCCGCCGCGCTCCAGGTGATCCAGGACGCCAAGGACGCCGGCCAGCTCAAGGGGTTCACCGGCAACGAGTACACCAAGCCGCTGGCCTCCGGCGACACCGCGGCCTGCCTGGCTTGGACCGGCGACGTCGTCCAGCTGCGGGCCGACAACCCCAGCCTCGGCTACGCGCTCGGGGAGCAGGGCATCCCGATGTTCTCCGACAACTTCGTGATCCCGAACCTCGCCCAGCACAAGAAGAACGCCGAGCTCCTGATCAACTACTACTACGAGCCGAAGGTGATGGCCGCGGTCGCCGACTACGTGAACTACATCCCGCCGGTCGCCGGGGTGAAGCCGATCCTGGTCAAGGAGGACCCGGAGGTCGCCAACAACGAGTTGATCTTCCCCAGCGCGGAGATCCTGGCGAAGGCCCAGGTCTTCCGGGCGCTGAGCGCGGAGGAGGAGATCGACTTCAACCGCCAGTTCCAGGCCGTGGTAACGGGCTAGGCCGATGACGCAGCCCCGCACGTCCACGGGAGCGCTCCGCCTGGTCGAGCTGACCCGCCACTTCGACGACTTCGTCGCGGTGGCGGGGATCGACCTGGAGGTGCCGGCCGGTTCCTTCTTCGCCCTGCTGGGCCCCTCGGGGTGCGGCAAGACGACCACGCTGCGGATGGTCGCCGGACTGGAGGAGCCGACCGCCGGCCGGATCTTCCTCGGCAACGACGACATCACCGCCACCCGGGCCTACCAGCGCAAGGTGAACACCGTCTTCCAGAGCTACGCGCTGTTCCCGCACCTGGACGTGCTCGACAACGTCGGCTTCGGCCTGCGCCAGCTGAAGGTGGCCGACTGGAAGCGGCGCTCGATGGAGGCGCTCGAGCTGGTGCAGCTCGCCGACCGGGCGAAGCAGCGGCCCCGGCAGCTGTCCGGCGGCATGCAGCAGCGGGTCGCCCTGGCCCGCGCGATCGTGAACCGTCCCGAGGTGCTGCTGCTGGACGAACCGCTGGGCGCCCTGGACCTGAAGCTGCGCCGCGAGATGCAGGTCGAGCTGAAGCGGATCCAGCAGGAGGTCGGGATCACGTTCATCCACGTCACCCACGACCAGGAGGAGGCCATGACGATGGCCGACACCGTCGCGGTGATGAACGCGGGCCACCTCGAACAGGTGGGCGAGCCGGCCGACCTCTACGACCGCCCGGCGACCGCCTTCGTGGCGAACTTCCTCGGCCAGTCGAACCTGCTGCCGCTGGAGGGCTTCAGCGATCCCGGCGGGGAGTTCGTCACCGCGCACGCGCACGGCAACGGACTGGTCGTGGAGCGGGCCCAGCTCCCGGAGGGGATGCCGGTGGACGGCGGCTTCGCGGCCGGCGCACCGACCGTGCACCTGGGCATCCGGCCCGAGAAGCTGCGGATCCTCGCCACGGACGACACCTCGAGCGCCAACCGCCTCGGCGGCACCGTCACCGACGCCTCCTTCACCGGCGTGGCCACCACCTACCTCGTCGCGATGCCCTGGGGCCAGGAATTGACCGTCACCCGTCCCAACGACGGATCGCTGCGAGCCCGGCCCGGCGACGCGGTCGTCCTCGGCTGGGACCCGCACCAGTCGTTCGTGGTCTCGGAGGCGCTCTGATGGCGTTCGCGCACCCGATCGGGGGCGCGCGACCCGCCCGGACCGCCCGGCGCCGCGGCTACCTCGTCCCGATCCTGCTGCTGACCCCGGCGATGCTGTGGCTGACGGTGTTCTTCGTCGTGCCGACGATCTCGCTGGCGTCCCAGTCGCTGCAGACCGGCGACATCGACAACGGCTTCACCCTCACCTGGCACTTCCAGACCTACGTCGACGCGCTGCAGCGATACTGGCCACACTTCCTGCGCTCGTTCGGCTACGCGGCGATGGCGACCCTGGGCACGCTGCTGCTCGGCTACCCCCTGGCCTGGTTCATCGCGCACCGTTCCGGGAAGTACAAGAACGCGATGCTGGTGCTGGTCGTGGCGCCGTTCTTCACCAACTTCCTGATCCGCACGCTGGCCTGGCAGATCATCCTCACCGACAGCGGCCCGGTGAACGCCTTCTTCCGGGCCACCGGGCTGATCGACCTCCTGCAGGCGGTCGGCCTGACCAACAACGACTCGCTGCTGTCCTCGCCGTTCGCGGTCGTCTCCGGCCTGGTCTACAACTTCCTGCCGTTCATGGTGCTGCCGCTCTACGCCTCGCTGGAACGGCTCGACAACCGGTTGCTGGACGCCGCCGGCGACCTGTACGCGAACGGCTGGCACACCTTCTGGCGGGTGATCTGGCCGTTGTCGCTGCCCGGCGTGGTCTCGGGCACCCTGCTCACCTTCATCCCCGCGGCCGGTGACTACATCAACTCCAAGCTGCTCGGCAACACCCAGACCGTCATGATCGGCCAGGTCATCGACGCCCAGTTCCTGCGCGTGCTCGACTACCCGACCGCGGCCGCACTGTCGTTCATCCTGATGATCACGATCGTCGTCCTGGTCGGCATCTACGTGCGCATCGCCGGCACCGAGGAGCTGGTCTGAATGCGGTGGCTGAAGCGCAACCTGGTCGTGATCGCGGGCCTGCTGGTGATGGCCTACATCCTGCTGCCCAACGTGGTGGTGATGGTCTTCTCGTTCAACAAGCCGAGCGGCCGGTACAACTACCAGTGGAACCAGTTCTCGCTCGACGCGTGGCTGAACCCCTGCTCGAGCGCCGGCATGTGCGATGCGCTCGGCCTGAGCCTGTGGGTGGCCGTCGTGTCGTCGCTGGTCGCCACCGTGATCGGGACGGCCGCGGCGTTCGCGCTGGGCCGCTACCGGTTCCGGGGACGCGGGGCGACGAACCTGCTGGTCTTCTTCCCGATGGCCACGCCCGAGGTCGTGATGGGTTCCTCGCTGCTCACACTGTTCATCGCGATGGGCATTCCCTCGGGCCAGGGGACGATCCTGATCGCGCACATCCTGTTCACGCTGTCGTTCGTGATCACCACGGTGAAGGCAAGGGTGGCCTCGCTCGACCCGGCGCTGGAGCAGGCCGCCGCCGACCTGTACGCCCGGCCGTCCCAGGCGTTCTGGCGGGTCACCTTCCCGCTGGTGGCACCCGGCATCGCCGCGGGTGCGCTGCTCGCCTTCGCGCTGAGCTTCGACGACTACATCGTGACCAACTTCAACGCCGGTGCCACGACCGTGACGTTCCCCATGTACGTGTGGGGCGCGTCCCAGCGCGGCACCCCGGTGCAGATCAACGTGATCGGCACCGTCATGTTCGTGGGCGCCCTGGCGATCGTCGGGATCGCACAGGCGATCGGCGCACGGAGGAGAAAGGTGGCGCAGTAGATGCGCATTCTGGTGGTGGGCTCCGGAGGAGTGGGCGACGCGGTGGCGCGGATCGCCGCCCGGCGGAGCTTCTTCGAGGTGATGGTCATGGCCGACTACGACCTCGCCCGGGCAGAGGCGAGCGTTGCGGCCGTCGGCGGCGACGACCGGTTCGTCGCCGCCCGGGTGGACGCGTCCGACCCCGCGTCCGTCGCGGCGCTGGCCCGCGAGCACGGCATCACGCACGTGCTGAACGCGGTCGATCCGCGGTTCGTGATGGGGGTGTTCGAGGGTGCCTTCGCCGCCGGCGCGGACTACCTCGACATGGCGATGAGCCTGTCCCGTCCGCACCCGGACGACCCGTACGGCACGGTGGGCGTGAAGCTCGGCGACGAGCAGTTCGCCCAGGCGTCCCGCTGGGAGGAGGCCGGCCGGCTGGCCCTGGTCGGCATCGGTGTCGAGCCGGGGCTCTCGGACGTGTTCGCCCGGTACGCCGCCGACCACCTGTTCGCCGGGATCGACGAGCTCGGCACCAGGGACGGGGCGAACCTGGTCGTGCGCGACGAGAACGGCGAGGAGATCTTCGCGCCCAGCTTCTCGATCTGGACCACGATCGAGGAGTGCCTGAACCCGCCGGTGATCTGGGAGAAGGGCCGCGGCTGGTACACCACGCCGCCGTTCAGCGAGCCGGAGGTGTTCGACTTCCCCGAGGGCATCGGCCCGGTCGAGTGCGTGAACGTCGAGCACGAGGAGGTGCTCCTGATGCCGCGGGTCGTCGACGCGCAACGGGTCACCTTCAAGTACGGCCTGGGCGATGAGTTCATCGGGGTGCTGAAGACGCTGCACGCCCTCGGCCTGGACCGGACGGCACCGGTGCGGGTGAAGGGCGTCGAGGTGTCGCCGCGCGACGTGGTCGCCGCCGTGCTGCCCGACCCCGCCACCATCGGCCCGCGGATGACCGGCAAG
>JAGQUI010000202.1 GCA_020438595.1 Propionibacteriaceae bacterium
CCCCTGAACAGTCTGGTTCCCCCCGATCCGGACTGGCTGCCCCCCGGCAGTGCCCGCAGAACTACGGTTCGTGGCGGGCATCTTCCCATTCCGGGCCCGACTACGGTCCTTGCCCCTGCGCACCGACACGCAACAGGTCGCGCGATGATGAATTGCAGCGGCCCGGATCACCATCCGGACAGCGACGGATTCGGGCATGACAACCGTCGCTGTTAGCGGAATCACCGAGGGGCGTCACCGCCCCCGGCCGGTCTGGTGAAATAGCTACGCGACCGAGGCCAGCGCGAACGGCAGCACCGCCGGCGCCCCGGCGCCCCGCAACAGCGCAGCGACGACCGTCATGGTCCAGCGCGAATCCACGAGGTCGTCCACCACCAGCACCGGCCCGGACGCCTGGTCGAGCCATTCCTGCTGGGTCGGCGACAGGCGGAACCGTCCGAACACCTGGCGCAGCCGGTAGGCGCTGTTCGCCGCGGGCTCCTCCTGCTCCGCCGCCGGGATCCGCTGGAGTTCGCCCAGGTCGACCAACCGTCCGCTGCGGGCGATGCCCGCGGCCAGCGAGCCGACCAGTTCCCGGTGGCGCAGCGACGGCACGGCGAGGACCGCCGCCGGGCGCTCGTCCCAGTCCCACTCCTTGAGCACGCGGAAGCAGTACGGCAGCACCCAGTCGGGCACCGGGCCGTCCGGCGCCTCGACGAGGTCGCGCAGGCGCTGCCCGAGGCCCAGGTCGGTGAAACGCGCGAGCACCCGTCCGGGCGCCGCGCTGTCGTCGGCCCCGATCCGACCCGAGACGGGCACGCCGAGCCGGCTCATGCCGGAAGGCCACAGGCTGCGCGGCGCCACCTCCACGCCGACCCGGTCGAGTTCGGTGCGGGTGGCGGAGACGGCGTCGTCGCCCACGGCCGCGGCGTACCAGGGCGCGGTGCAGCGATCGCAGCGTCCGCAGCGGGCGGGCTCGGGGTCGTCGAGGGTCTGCTGCAGGAAGGCCATCCGGCACTCGCCGCTGTCCAGGTAGTCGAGCATCAGGCCCTGCTCCCGGCGGCGGGCCTCGGCCACCCGGGCGTAGCGGTCCGCGTCATAGGTCCAGGACTCGCCGGTGCCCACCCAGCCGCCGCGGGTGCGGGTGACCGCGCCGTCCACGTCGAGCACCTTGAGCAGCAGCTCCAGCCGGGTGCGACGCAGGTCGACTATCGCCTCCAGGGCTCCGGCCGATAGCGGCCCCTCCGCCTCGGCGAGCGCATCCAGCACTGCCTGCGCGGTGCCCTCCTCGGGCATGGACGCGGTGGCGAAGTAGTGCCAGATGTCCCGGTCGGCCGGCGTGGGCAGCAGCAGGACGTCGGCGCTGGCGACGGCGCGTCCGGCCCGGCCCACCTGTTGGTAGTAGGCCACCGGCGAACTGGGCGCGCCGAGGTGGATGACGAAGCCGAGGTCGGGCTTGTCGAAACCCATCCCGAGCGCCGACGTGGCCACGAGCGCCTTCACCTGGTTGTCGCGCAGGCGGGCCTCGAGGTCCTCGCGCTCGGCGGGCTCCGTGCGTCCGGTGTAGGCGGCGACCCGGTGCCCGTGCCGGGTGAGCAGGGCGGCCAGGTCCTCCGCCTGCGCAACGGTGAGGGTGTAGATGATGCCGCTGCCGGTGAAATCGGCCAGGTGCGCGACCAACCAGGCCACCCGGGTCTCCTCGTAGGGCAGTTTCAGCACGCCCAGGCGCAGCGAGGCGCGGGCGAGGGTGCCGCGGATGGTGAGCACCTCGTGGCCACCCGCGCCGAGCTGCTCCACGACGTCGGCCACGACGCGGGAGTTCGCCGTCGCCGTGGTGGCCAGCACGGGAACGTCCGGTCGCAGCGTGGCGAGCAGGTCGCGGATGCGGCGGTAGTCGGGACGGAAGTCGTGGCCCCAGTCGCTGATGCAGTGGGCCTCGTCGACCACCAGCAGGCCACAGCGTTCGGCCAGGTCGGGCAGTTGCCGTTCGCGGAAGGTGGGGTTGTTCAGCCGCTCGGGGCTGACCAGCAGCAGGTCGACCTGGTCGGCCTCGAGCTGTGCGTAAACCTCGCCCCACTCGGTGGCGTTCGCGGTGTTGATGGTCACCGCCCGGACCCCGGCCCGGGCCGCCGCCGCGATCTGGTCGCGCATCAGCGCCAGCAGCGGCGAGACGATCACGGTCGGCCCGGCGCCCTGCTCCCGCAACAGCGCGGTGGCCACGAAGTACACCGCCGACTTGCCCCAGCCCGTGCGCTGCACCACCAGCGCGCGCTGCCGGTCGGCCACCAGCGCGGACACCGCCTCGAGCTGGCCCTCGTGGAACGTGGCGTCCGCGCGCCCCACCAGCCGCCGCAGCACCGCCAGCGCCGCCGCCCCGAACTCCTCCGTCGTGTCCACCCCTGCAGGGTACGGGGCGGGTCCGACAGCGGGCCGGTGGCTACCTCACCTTCTTCGCGACGGACTTCTTCGCGGTGGTCGTGTAGGCGTCCAGGGACACCGTCACCCGCACCCTGACCTTCTTGTGCCGGTCGGCCTTCCGAAGCCGGTACGTGGCCTTGGTGGCGTGCTTGATCGCCTTGCTGCCCCGGAACCACCGGTAGCTGTACGTGGCCGGCTCGGGCGACCAGGTGCCGGTGTTCGCCCGCACGGTCCGGCCCACCCTGAACGTGCCGGTGGCGTAGGGCCGCACGGAGTAGCTGAAGGTGCCCGGTGCCACCGTGCCCGCCGTGGCCTCCACGGTGGTGGGGATCGCGTCGACGGTGAGCACCGCGCGCACCGAGATCGTGGTGCCGAGCTCTTCGGCCGCAGGGGTGTAGGTGGAGTCCGTCGCCCTGCCGACCTCTGCGCCGTCCCGCAGCCACTGGTAGGTCGCCGTCGCCGCCGCGGACGCGGGAGTCACGCTCGCCGTGAGTTGCCCGCCAACGCGGACGGCTCCCGAGATCGTGACGCCCGGCTGCAGGGCGGCCGCCTCGGCCTGCACCGCCGCTGCGGCGTCCACGATGCCGGCGCCGCACTTCGTGGCGGTGCAGGACGTGGACAGCGGCGTGGCCGTGTCGGTCATCAGCGCCGTGAGCTGCGCGGTGGTCAGGGTGGGGTCCAGCGCCTTGAGCATGGCCACGACGGCGCTGACGTGGGGCGTGGCCATCGAGGTGCCGGCCATCCAGGCGTAGTCCGGGTTGCCGGCCGTCGTGGTGCCGTCGTTCCAGGTCGACGCGATCCAGTCGGTCGGGTCGCTGCCGCTGTCAGCCGAGCCGCCGGGCGCGGCGATCGTGGCCGGGAAGGCGGTCGTGCCGTAGTTGCTGTAGCCGGCGCGCGCCCCCTCGTAGGTGCTCGCGGTCACCCGGATCACCTTCGCGCAGTTGGCCGGGGCCCAGCCCGCCAGTTCCTCGTCGGCGTTGCCGGCGGCGACCACCACCGTGACCCCTGCGGCGACCACGTCGTCGATCGCGTCCTGGATCGACGCCGGGCAGGTCTCGCTGAGGCCGCCGAGGGAGAGGTTCAGCACGTCGACCGGCGTCGCGTTGGGGGTGATCCCGCTGACCTCGAGGCCGGCACCCCACCGCATCGCCGCGACCAGGTCTTCGGTCGCGCCGCCGCAGTTGCCCAGCACCCGCAGCGGCTGCACCTTGGCCCCGGGGGCGACCCCGACCACGCCGCGGCTGTTGTCGCGGATGGCGGCGATGGTGCCGGCCACGTGCGTGCCGTGCCAGGACGACGCCGTGCCGCCCTCGGTGCAGTAGTCACCGGGGTCGGTCGGGTCGGGATCGCGGACGTCGTCGTCCCCGGAGACGGAGGTGTCCGAGATGAAGTCGTAGCCCGCGACCACGTTGCCGCCGACGATGGACGAATCGGACCCGGTGAGGTCGGGGTGCGCCGTGATGCCGGTGTCGACCACGCCGACGATCGCCCCGGACCCGTCCGAGGTCGGCCAGGCACCCTCGGCGTCCACGCCGTTGGCGGAACCCGACTTCAGGTTCCACAGGTAGGAGTAGTACGTGTCATTGGTGGCGGTGGGGTGGAACACCATCGATGCCTCGGCACTCGCCACCCCGGCCATGTCCTCCACCTGGTCGGTGAGCCTGGCCTGCTGGGCCGCGCCCAGCGGGGTGTCGAGGGTGACCGCGACGGTGTCGTCGGTGATCGGCTCCACCTTCGTGATCGCGGCGCCCGCGACACCGGCGGCCGCCCGGGCGACGGCACTGCGCGCCGCGCGCCGCGGGTTCGACTTCCCGGAGTCGAAGGTCACGATGATCGTCTTCGTCTGCGCGGCCGCGGCCGCCGGCTTCCCGGGAGATCTGGCGTCGATGTGCGGGCCGCGCTTCCCGTCCGCGTAGCTGGGGGCGGCCGGGAGCACGAGAGCGACCAGCGCCACGACGACAAGGGACCCGACAAGTCCACGTCGGGGCATTTCGCTTCTTCCTGATCTCGGGGGGAGATGCCCCGAGTCTGCCAAGCCGGGCCGTGGCGGGAAAGTCCCCGCCCGGGCGACCCGCAGCCTCACCCTTGGTTGACCAGACCTGGTCAACTAGGCTCGGGCCATGACGACGGTGAACGTGTACGAGGCCAAGACCCAGCTCTCGAAGCTGCTCGAACTCGTGGAGCGCGGGGAGTCGGTCACGATCGCGCGCGCCGGGAAGCCGGTCGCCGACCTGGTGCCGCACGTGCGGGCGGACATCGTGTTCGGCGCGCTCGCCGGACGCATCCGGTGGAACCCGGACACCTTCGACGACGTGGATCCCGAGATCATTGCCCGGTTCGGCGCGCGATGAGTGGGGTGCTGCTGGACACCCACGTGGCCATGTGGCTGCTGGGCGACCCGGATCGGCTGGGCACCCGGACGAGGGCCCTGCTCTCGACGGCGACGGTGTGGGTCTCCGCGGCGAGTGTGTGGGAAGTCGCGATCAAGCAACAACTCGGCAAGCTGCACCTGGACGCGGACTTCACCCGGGCGCTGGCGGACTCCGGGGTTCGGGAACTGGCCGTGAACTGGCGGCACGCCCAGGCCCACGGCGCGGTCGAGCTCCCCCACCAGGACCCCTTCGACGCCATCCTGGTCGCCCAGGCGCGTGACGACGGGCTCCGGTTCCTCACGGCTGACCGGGCCATCCTCGCCGCCGGCCTGCCGTTCGTCGTCGACGCCCGCGAGTGATTCCGGTGGGCGCAGACGGGCTCGAACCGCCGACCCCCTCCTTGTAAGGGAGGTGCTCTGACCAACTGAGCTATGCGCCCCGGGGGAACATCCTAGAGGCACGCCCGGCGGGAGGACCCATCGCCGACGCGACCCGAAAAGCTAGGCTGGCAGCACCCAGAGCGATGGAGTGCGCATGGTTGGCTTCCCGGCGATCGGTGACCGGATCGGCCCGTACCGCGTGGACGCCGAAATCGGGCGCGGCGGCATGGGCATCGTGTACCGGGCCACCCAGCTCGCCCTGAACCGTCCGGTCGCGCTGAAGATCCTCGACCCGCGGTTCGCCGCGGACGCCACGTTCGCCGCCCGGTTCTCCCGCGAGGCCAACATCCTGGCCAGCCTCGACTCCCCGCACGTGATCCAGATCTTCGACCACGGCGTCTCCGACGACCGGCTCTACCTGGCCATGCAGTACGTCGCCGGCGGCGA
>JAGQUI010000203.1 GCA_020438595.1 Propionibacteriaceae bacterium
GCTGTGGATGACCACGATGCAGCACGAGGTGCCGCCGGAGTCGTTGTCGCGGGTCGCGTCCTACGACGCGCTGGGTTCGCTGATGCTGGGCCCGATCGGGCTGCTGCTGGCCGGCCCCGCGGCGGCACTGTTCGGCGTCCACGCGGCGCTGATCGGGACGGGCGTGATCAGCATCGCCACCACGGTGTTCGCGCTGGCGTTCCCCGAGGTGCGCCGGCTGCGCGCCCGGACGGTCGTCAGCGCCGAGGTCGCCGAGGCCGCCTGAGTCCGGCCGGCCCGTTCCTGGCTCCTCCGATCCCGCAAAGTGGCCAGTATCGGCCGTAGTCGGCCAATACTGGCCACTTTGTCGGGTTGCGACGACTACCCGGGCGCAACCCGCCCCACTCCGTGCCACACGAGGAGCCAGCGAGTAGGCTCGGCGGCTGGTGCCGCTGCGCAGCGCAGCCCAACGGACGGGAGGACGCCGAGAGCCATGCCGACGCACGCTCCGGTGCACCCCGACCTGAAGGACTGGGTGCGCGAGGTCGCGGTCGTCCAGGACCCCCGCGTGATGGCGACGACACCGGTCGTCCCGCTGATCACCCGCGGCCTGCCCACCCGTCCGGTCACCCCCGACCACTCGCAGGTCTACATCTGCGCGGGCGTGATCGTGAAGATCCACGGCGAGGGCACGGACGCGGGCCGGCTGCGCCGGCGGCTGGCCTGCATCGGCGGCCCCGACATGGACCGGCTGTGGATCCAGCCGTTGCGGTACTCGCCGATCCCGGCTCCGGGCGACCGGCTGGCGACGGTGTGGCCGCGGGTCACCGTGCTGTCGACCATCGACCAGCCGCCCTGGGCGGACACGGGACGGCTGCTGGCCAGACTGCACCGGATGCCCGTCCTCGACGACCCGCCCCGCTTGGGCGGGCACTCGCGACTCGCGCGGGCGATCTCCTTCCTGCGCGGACGCGGCGACCTGGGCTGGCTGGCCGACCTCGGCGACATCTGGGCGGCCGACCTCCGGCACGAGCGCCACACCACCCTCGCCCACGGCGACTTCCACCTCGGCCAGCTCGGCCACACCCCGCTGCGCCGCAGCTGGAAGCTGCTGGACACCGACAACTTCGGCGTCGGCGACCCCGCGTGGGACCTCTCGGCCCCGGCCGGTTTCCACGCCGCCGGGCTGCTGGAGGAGAGCGCCTGGCAGACGTTCCTCGCCGCCTACCGCGAGGCGGAGGGCCCCGCCGTCCCCGCGGAGGGCGACCCCTGGCCCGTCCTCGCCACGCCCGCCCGGGCCGCGCTGCTGATCGCCGCCGCCCAGGCCGTCCGCGCGGACGCCACCGAGGTGTCCCGGACGCTGGTCGACGCCTGCGGGCGGCTCGCCTGACCCACGCGAGCGCCTCGCGGACCGAGTAAGGAACCGTCCCCGACCCGGTCCGGACCAAGTTGGGGACGGTTCCTTACTCGGTCCACCCCGGGTCTCGACGGGCTCGACCAGTCGCTCGAGTCAGCCCAGCCGCGCGAGCAGGCGCTCGCTCACCGCGGGCCAGTCCTCGGCGAGCACGCTGAACACGACGGTGTCGCGGAAGCTGCCGTCCTCGCGACGGGTGTGCCGGCGCAGGACGCCCTCGCGGGTGGCCCCCAGCGCGGCGATCGCGGCCACCGAGCGGGCGTTCACGGCGTCCGTCTGGATCTTCACCCGGCCGTAGCCGAGGTCCTCGAAACAGTGCCGCAGCAGCAGGTACTTGGTCTCCGGGTTCACCGGCGTGCCCCAGACCCGCGGGTGGTACAGCGTCCAGCCCAGGTGCAGCCGCTCGTGGGCGAGGTACGCCTCCCCGATCGACGTGGTGCCGACCACCTCACCGGCCGTGCCGAGCCCCGTGTCCCCGAGCAGCCGGACGGCGTACGCGATCCGTCCGCGGCCCTCGCCGTCGCACAGCGGCGGGTCGAGGTAGCGGACGCGGGCCATCTCCAGCGCCTCGTCGGCCGTGGTCGGCCGGTGGTGCATCACGTAGCCCTGGTGGTACACCGCCGGGTCGGCGAGGATGCCCGCCAGAGCCGGCAGGTCGGCCTCGACCACCGGACCGAGGCGCACGAACCTTCCGGACAACCAGGAGCCCTGCGGGAGTATCAGCATGCGGTCATCGTAGGTGGACCGAGTAAGGAACCGTCCCCAACTCGGTCCGGACCGGGTTGGGGACGGTTCCTGACTCGGTCCGCCCGGCCGTCAGATGTCGGCCAGCGCCTCGGTCGGGGCCGCCTTCGCCGCCCGCCGTCCGGGCAGCACGGACGCCAGCGCCGCGGCCAGCACCGCCACCGCCACCATGCCGGTGGTCATGGGGAGGTCCACCGCGAACCGGATGCTGTCGAACCCGCTGGTGCGGCCCAGCGACGTCACCGCCAGCCAGCCGAAGAAGGTGCCGGCCACGAGGCCCACCGCGATCCCCACCACGGCCACCTGGACCGCCTCGATCAGCAGCATCACCCGCAGCGAACGCGCCTGCAGGCCCAGCGCCCGCAGCAGCGCCGACTCCCGCGTCCGCTCCATCACCGAAAGGCCGAGCGTGTTGCTCACCCCGATCAGGGCGATCAGCACCGCCACGCCGAGCAGCCCGGTGGTGATGGCCAGCAGGATGTTCAGCACCTGCTCGTACAGCGCCGCCTGCACGATCGTCCCGCTCACCCGGTCTCCGGAGCCGGTGATCTGGTTCACCGCCACCATCACGTCGATGGCACGCCCCCGGTCGGGCACCGAGAGCCACATCACGGCGTGGGGCACCGGCTTCACGATCCTGGTGAGGGTGGCCGCCGACACCATCGCCTGCTCGTAGCTGACCAGCCGGGAGCCGAGCACCCTCAGTTCGACGCTGCCGACAGCCCCCTTCACGGTGACGGTCGCCGGCATGCCCTCGACCTGGTAGTCGCTGACCAGCACGACGTCGTCCGGAACCGCCGTGGTGACCCCGGTCACCGCGGGGATGGCCGGGTCGTAGCCGAGCAGCACGACCCCGTCGTCACCGATCCGGGCGTTGCCGCCGGACAGCAGCACGGACGCGTCCACGCCGGACACCCTCGCCAGTTCGTCCGAGGTCTCCGCCGGGATCCGCGCGGGATCGCCGTCGTCGTCCGTCCACTGCACCTGCAGGTCGACCGGGTAGTGCGCGGCCAGCTCGTCCAGCACGGTGAGCCGGACGGACGCCGTGGACACCTGCAGTGTGACCATCAGCCCGACCGCCAGCATCAGGGCGGTCGCCGTGGCCGTCGCCCGGCGCGGGTTGCGTTCGGCGTTGTCAGCGGCCAGTCGCGGGACGGCGCCGGTCCAGCGGAACGCCCGTCCGGACGCCTTCAGCAGCGCGGGCACGAACAGGGGTCCGCCGAACAGGACCCCGATCGAGAGCAGCGCGCCGGCTCCGATCGCGATCAGCAAGGCGTTCGGGTCGGTACGGACGACGGCGAGCACAGCCAGCCCCGCCCCGGCCAGCAGGAACAGCCCGCAGGCGACCGCCCGCACCAGGGATGCGCGCCGCCGCTCGTCACTCTCCGGCACCGGCTGCAGCGCCTCCAGCGGCGCGACCCGGGTGCCCCGGAGGATCGGCACGAAGGCGGCCACCACGGTCGCGAGCACCCCGAGGCCGAACGCGATCGCCAGTTGCTGCCACGGCAGGACCAGCCCCCAGAACAGCGCCGTGCTCCAGGCGCTGACCCCTGCGGCGAGCCCGATGCCGACGACCAGCCCGAGCAGCGCTCCGAGCACACCGAGCAGGACGGCCTCGACCAGGAAGCGCCGCCGCACCTGGGCCCCGGACGCCCCGACGGCGCGCAGCAGGCCGATCTGCCGGCGCCGCTGCGCGAGCGTGATCGTGAAGGTGTTGGCGATCGTGATCATGCCGACGATCAGGGCCACCCCGGCGAATCCCCACAGCACGTTGGCGAAGGCGTCGAAGCCCTCGGCCAGCTCCGCGATCGCCGCGGCGCGCACCTCGGCTGCGGAAGTGGCCCTCAGGTCCGGGCCGAGGGTCTTGAGTCGCACGTTCAGGTCGTCGACGAGCGCGTCCGCGGACACCCCGGGCGCGGCCCTGACCGCCCACTGCGGGGCGTGGTCGGTGGTGTGCCCGGCCGCGGCGAAGGCGGCGTCCGAGGCGTACCCGGTCTTCACGAACAGCCCGCTGGGCTCGTTGGTGACACCCACGACGGTCATCGCGAGGTCGCGCCCGGACAGGGTGAGCTCGTCGCCGACGCCCCGTCCGAGGGCTCGCGCGGCCCCGCCGGAGAGCGCCACCTCGTTCGCCGCGGACGGCCAGCGTCCGGCGGTCAGGGACGCCCAGCGCAGGCCGTCCGGCGGCACGTTCACGAAGTCGATCCACTCGGAGGTGACCCCGGCGGTGACCGCCTCCGACATGGTGAGGACGGGGGCCGAGACCGCGACGCCGGGGACGGAGGCGATCGCCTTGCCGACCCCGTCGGTCCCGGACCCGTCGGTGACCACGGCGTCCGCCTCGGCGAGCGAGACGTTCATGGCCTTGCCCTGCGCCTGGCCCTCGGTGGCGACCAGCACCGCCGAGCCGGCCAGGAACGCCACCGAGATCGCGATGGCGATGATCGTGGAGAGGAACCGTCCGGGGTGGTGCCGCACCTCGGACCAGGCCTGGCGCAGCATCAGGCGCCCAGCTTCTTCATCGCGGCGAGCACCATGTCGGCGGTGGGGGCGACCAGATCGTCGACGAGGTGGCCGTCCGACAGCAGCACGGTGCGGTCGGCGTAGCCGGCGGCGTTGGGGTCGTGGGTGACCATCACGATCGTCTGCTCCAGCACCTGGCTGGTGTGCCGCAGGTAGTTCAGCAACTGGTGGCTGGAGGCCGAGTCGAGGGCGCCGGTGGGCTCGTCGGCGAACACCACGTCCGGCTGGGTGATCAGGGCGCGGGCGATCGCGACCCGCTGCTGCTGGCCGCCGGACAGCTGGGACGGCAGGTGCGTGAGCCGGTCGCCCAGGCGCAGCGACTCGACGATCCCGTCGAACCGGTCGCGGTCGACGCGGCGTCCGGCGAGGTCGAGGGGCAGCACGATGTTCTGCTCCGCGGTGAGCGTGGGCAGCAGGTTGAACGCCTGGAAGATGAAGCCGACCCGGTCGCGGCGGACGGCGGTGAGCTCGCGGTCGGAGAGCTGCGAGATCGCCTGGCCGCCGAGGACGACCTCGCCGGAGGTGGCCCGGTCAAGCCCGGCCAGGCAGTGCATCAGGGTGGACTTGCCGGAGCCCGAGGGGCCCATCACCGCGGTGAAGGAGCCGCGGGAGAAGCCGATGGTGACGCCCGCCAGCGCGTGCACCTCCGCCTCCCCGGAGCCGTAGGTCTTGGTCAGGTCGGTCGCCGCGGCGATCTGGTCGGTGGGCGCAGGGGCAGTCGTCGTCATGGTCACCTTGGTCACGCTAGAAGGGGTGGGTCGCGCGCTCGATGGCGTCCGGTCGAGGCCGGGGGTAGTGCCAGCACCACCACGCTATGCGCCGCCCCCAACCACCAGCCCGCCTCGAATCGGGGACGGTTCCTTTCCGGTTCGCAAGAACCGTCCCCATTCCAGTTCGCGGGGACGGTTCCTTTCCGGTTCGTGGGGACGGTTCCT
>JAGQUI010000204.1 GCA_020438595.1 Propionibacteriaceae bacterium
CGACGGGATGTTCGAGACGTTCCTCACCGTGCTCGCCGAGTTCGGGGCGTTCCCCGCGGTGATCGAGGCGGAGCTGCAGCGCTACCTGCCGTTCCTGACCACCACGAAGGTGCTGATGGCCGCCGTCCGGGCGGGGGTGGGTCGCGAGGCCGCGCACGAGGCGATCAAGGAGCACGCGGTCGCGGTGGCGCTGGCGATGCGCTCGGGTGCGGCCACGAACGACCTGTACGAGCGGCTGGCCGCCGATCCGCGGCTGGGGCTCACGCGGGAGCAGCTGGCGTCCGCGGTCACCGATCCGCTGGAACTCACCGGTTCGGCGCGCGACCAGGTGGACGCGATCGCCGCCCGGGTGGGGGAGCTGGCCGCGCGGCACCCCGACGGGGCCGCGTACACGCCCGGCTCCGTGCTGTGACGCCGTCCCCGGGGGCGCGGATCCCCGCGCTGCTGGGCCTCGGCCTGGTGGCGGGGCTGATCTCCGGGCTGTTCGGCGTGGGCGGCGGGCTGGTCGTCGTCCCCGGACTGGTGGCGGTGCTCGGCCTGGACCACCGGCGCGCGGTGGGTACGTCGCTGCTGGCGATCACCCCCGCGGTGCTGGCGTCGCTCGCGTCCTATGCGGTGACGGGCAGTGTCGACCTCGTGGTTGGTGGTCTGCTGGCGCTCGGGGCGGTGATCGGCGCGCAGCTGGGCGCGTGGCTGCTGCACCGGGTGTCGCGGCGTGCGGCGCAGTGGGTGTTCATCGCGTTCGTGGCGGCGATGGTGGTGCAGCTGTTCATCAGCGTGCCGAACCGTGAGGCGGTGATCGAGCTGGGCCCGGGGCAGGTCGCCGGACTGGTCGTGCTCGGACTGGTCGCGGGCACGCTGTCGTCGATCCTCGGCATCGGCGGCGGGGGAGTGGTGGTGCCGGTGCTCATGTTCGCGTTCGGGCTCGGCGACCTGGCCGCGAAGGGCGCGGCGCTGGTGATGATGGTGCCCACGCTGGCGTCCGGGCTGTGGGCGAACCTGCGCCGGCACAACGTGGACGTGCGCACCGGATTGGTCGTCGGGACGGCGGCGCTGGTCACCGGGCCGGTGGGCGCGTGGGTCGCGCACGCCATTCCGGCGCAGGCGGGATCGTGGCTGTTCGGCGCGTTCCTGCTGTTCGTCGGGGCGAGCATGGTGCGGGAGGCGCTGCGTCCCGCACGTACGGAGGCTGTCGGGTAGGGCGCTACCTGGTGCGGCGCTTCCACCACTGCCAGGCGGCGGTGACGATGAGCGCGCCGACGAACGAGCCGATCAGGCCCGAGGGGCGCAGCTCCAGGCCGTCCCCGGAGATCAGGCTGGCGAGCAGGCCGCCGACGAACGACCCGGCGAGGCCGGTGACGAAGGCCAGGGTCCAGTCGATGCCCTTGCGCGACTTGCCCAGCACGAGTTGGGCAGCCGCCCCCACGAGCATTCCGAACAGGATGAGGCCGATGATCAGCATGAGGGCAGCCTAGGGCAGAATCGACCCATGGCGGACCAGTCGACCCTCGAGTCGTGGTGGGCGGGGCTCACCCCCGACCAGCAGGAGCGTGCCGCGGCGATCGCTGCCCGTCCCGCACCGCGCGGCATGGCCGTGGACGACCTCAGCGCGTCCATGATCGTCGCCGGACTGCCCACCGCCCGCCAGGTCTGGACCGGCCAGCCCGAGCACCTCGTCGAGATGCTGGACGAGGTCGCCGACTTCGTGTTCGCGGCCGGCCGGGCGGACTGAGCCACCGACCGGTCCCTGAGGAGGGGACGCCTGAGCTCGCGAAGGCGACCGCGTCACGAAGGGCCGGCCCCTACGGCGCCCCAAGTGGTGGGCCTCCCGCCACCGGAGTGCAACGGCCATCCGGTCGGCGAGCAGGCGCGCGCAGGCAGGCGTGGGCCCGACCCTTCGTGACGCGTCGGGCTCGTTCCTCACCCGTCGCTCCTCAGGGACCGGTGGGGAGAGGGAGCGGCCACCCCGGGACCGGCGAGAAGAAGGGCCCGCTCCTCAGGGACCGGTGGGGAGAGGGAGCGGCCACCCTCAGCGGACGGCGAGCGCGGCCGCACGCCGGCGCAACCGGCGGCCGAGGCTGCCGCGGACGGTCCGCACGGCGGCGACGGGAGCCGCCTCGTCCCAGGCCGCCCGGAGTTGCTCGGCGGCACCGAGCACCGCGGCGACGGCGACCTCGACGGGCACCAGCCCGGACGGCCCGGCGGAATCCTCTGCGGCCGGCCCCGCGTCCGCACCGACCCCGGCGTACCGGTCCAGGTCTCCGACCACCCGGACGCCGGACGCCCGCACCCGGCCCGCCGCCGCAAGATCCACTTCCCGCGCGCGGGCCGCCACCTCGGCGCCCAACCGGATCCGTGCCTCCTCCGGGCCCGGCTGCCGCTCGAGCAGCCGCGGGATCATCCCGCGTCCGACCAGGTCCATGTAGTCCGCCCGGGTCAGGCCCGCCTCGCGCAACTCGTGCGCCACCGCGCCGACCAGTTCCAGCTCGGCCACGGTCAGCGCCCGGTTGCGCAGCGCGCCCGTCGCGGGCGGATCCAGCAGCCCCTCCGGCAGCCCGAGCAGGCCTTCGAGTGCGCGCGGCAGCATCTCCGGCTGCTCCGGGTCGAGGGCGATGCACGTCACCCCGTCCGACCCGACGATCCCCGCCCACCGCTCCACCAGCCCGGCGTGGTCGAGGTGGCGCGCCACCGTCCCGTCCCCGATCGCGTCGAGAGTGCGCTGCGCCCAGTCATCCAGCGGGCCCGGACGCCGCCCGCTCTTGATCATCTGCTGCCACTCCGAGGCGAGCAGCGAACGCAGCGGTCGCAGCCCCACCAGCACGTGCACCCGGCCACCGATCCGCTCGCACAGCTCCTTCGCCTGGGCCTCGTCGAGCACCGCGAGCCGTTCGTAGGAGATCCAGATCCGTGCGTTCCGCGGCGCCTGCGCGACCTCCCGCAGCAGCGCCTGGCCGTGCCGCGGCCCCGCCGTCTCGGCCTCGGCCTTCGTCCAGCCCCACGTGAAGCCGACCAGCGCGCTGCAGCCCCAGCGGTGGTTCAGCCCCGTGCCCGGGTACACCACGCCGCGCGCGGCGAGTTCGGCGCGCCGGCCGGACGCCGCGTGCTGGATCGCGGTGGTGCCGGTCTTGAACGGTCCGATCTGCAGGACGCGGGTGCTCGCCGGGACCGGCCGGACGTCGAGGGCGTCACGCATGGCCGCACCCTACGGACGCCGGGTGACCGGACGGCCACCTCCCGGTGACGCGGTGGTGAAATGGCGCGGGTCCGGTGGCAAAGCTGCCCCTGCCGCACGCCCGGCCCGACCCACGACGATGGGCCCGTCGCGCCGGAGTGAGGGGGAATCATGGTGTGGGGCAGGCAGGCCGCCGTGGCGGCAGCGGCGTCGGCGTTGGTCCTCAGCGGCTGCACGGTGGTGGTCCAGGCGCCGCCCGTCGCCTCCCCGACGACGAGCGCGACCGACACCCCGTCACCCGCGCCGACGTCCGCGTCCCCGACCCCGTCCGAATCGCCCACCGAAGCCCTGCCTGCGCTCGGCCCGGAAGGCTACGGCGACCTCGCCCTCGGCATGACCAAGGCCCAGGCGCGAGGCACCGGACTGGTCACCGGGGTGGTGGGCACGAAAGGCCGGTGCGGCGCGTCGAACGATGGCCGGATCACCGGCGCCGACCTCGGCGACGACCTGTCCGGCAAGCTCTTCTTCTCCTACACCACCGGGAAGCTGGTGATCATCGGTGCGATCAGCGGCGTGACCACCCCCGAGGGCGTCGGTCTGGGCACGCCCACCGCGCAGGTGCGCGCCGCGTACCCCGGCTGGAAGGGCAACCGCAAGGACTCCTTCGGCGTCGACTACGTGCAGGCGCCCGGCAACCCGAAGGCGTACTACCGGATCGGCGTCCGCGACCGGGAGGTCGTCGAGCTCACAATCCAGTCGCTCGACCAGGACTGCGCCGAGTAGGTCTAGCCCACCCAGACCCGGGCGTTGCGGAACATCCGCAGCCACGGGCTCGCCTCGTCCAGCGGGGCCGGGGTCCACGACAACTGCGCGTTCCGGGCGACCCGCTCGGGGTGCGGCATCATCGCGGTGAACCGGCCGTCCGGCGTGGTCACCGCGGTGAGCCCTTCGGGGGAGCCGTTCGGGTTGGCCGGGTAGGTCGTCGCCGGCGTCCCGTCCGCGAGGCTGAACCGGGCAGAGCGCACGACGGACGCCGCGTCCCCCTGCACGGAGAAGTCGGCCAGGCCCTCGCCGTGCGCCACCGCGATCGGGACGCGGCTGCCCGCCATGCCGGTGAAGAAGACGGACGGCGAGTCGAGCACCTCCACCAGCGACAGCCGCGCCTCGAACTGCTCGGAGGCGTTCCTCGTGAACCGCGGCCACGCTTCCGCCCCCGGGATGATGCCGGCCAGCGCGCCGAACATCTGGCAGCCGTTGCAGATACCCAGCCCGAACGTGTCCTCGCGGGCGAAGAAGCCGCTGAACATGTCGGTCAGCCGCAGGTTGAACAGCACCGACCGCGCCCAGCCCTCGCCCGCGCCGAGCGTGTCGCCGTAGGAGAAGCCGCCGCACGCAACCAACCCGACTGCATCGTCCAGGTCGAACCGGCCCGCCTGCAGGTCGGTCATGTGCACGTCGTAGACCTCGAACCCGGCCCGGTCGAACGCGTGCGCTGTCTCCACGTGGGAGTTCACGCCCTGCTCGCGCAGGATCACGACCTTCGGCCGCGCGCCCGTGGCGATGTAGGGCGCGGCCACGTCGTCGTTCGGGTCGAAGGACGGCTCGACCACCAGGCCGGGCGCGTCGGCGCCGAACGCGTTGTGCTCCTCATCGGCGCACTCCGGGTTGTCGCGCAGCGCCGCGATCCGCCAGGACACCTCGTCCCACGCCTGGGCGAGGTCGCGGAGGTCTTCGTCGAGGAGCACGGTCCCTGAGGAGCCGAGGTTACTTTCACCGGTCCCTGAGGAGCCGAGGTTACTTTCACCGGTCCCTGAGGAGGCGAGGCTACTTTCACCGGTCCCTGAGGAGCCCCCGAGGGACGAGGGGGCGTCACGAAGGGTCGCGCGAACGCGGCGGTCGTCGGTCGTCCGCCCGACCACGGAACTCAGCTCGCTCAGCCCGTGGGACGCGAGCACCTCCAGCACCCGGCCCTCGTTCTCGGGATCGATGCCGAGCAGCACGCCGAGCTCTTCGCTGAACAGCGCCTCAACGCTGTCCACGTCGAGTTCGACCCCGATGCCCCCGGCGAAGGCCATTTCGCAGGCCGCCGCCCACAGCCCGCCGTCGGAGCGGTCGTGGTAGGCGGTGACCAGGCCGGCTGCCGTGGGAGGATTTGCACTGTCGATGTGCGGATCGGCCTGGGTGGAGGCCGCCGAGGCCATCGAGTGCGCAAATCCTCCCGCGCGAAGGTCGCGGAGCGCCGCAGCCAGCGATACCAGCCGGGCCGGATCATCCAGGTCGGGAACCTCGTCGCCGAACTGGCCGCTCACCTGGGCCAGCATCGAGCCGCCGAGCCGGTTCCTACCCGCGCCGAGGTCGACCAGCACCAGCGCGGAGCCGGGCACCAGCTGCGGCGTCCACGTGCCCGCCACCGAGTCCA
>JAGQUI010000205.1 GCA_020438595.1 Propionibacteriaceae bacterium
GAGCGGCCCTTGATCAGCGATCGTGCCGCCGCGTTCGGCCGGTAGCCGAGCTTGTCGATCGCGGCCTGCACCCGCGCGCGGGTGGCGTCGGCGACTGGACGCGGCCCGTCGTTGACCACGTAGCTGACCACGGCCGAGCTGACCCCGGCGAGTCGGGCCACGTCGTCGCGCGTGACGTCCCTGGGACGACGCGGCTCGCTGTCGGACATCCACCCCCCTGGCTCGTGCGCTGCCAGCCTACGGCCGGCCCGTGATCGGTTCGGCGCGTCCCGTTCGCGGCGGCAAGGGTGGCCTGAGTCAGTCGACCGCTTCGGCGAGGTAGAGCACCACGTGGTCGGGGTGCACCGGGGCCTCCATCAGGCCCGTGCTCGCGAGCACCGAGCCGGGCAGCACGACGCCGGTCTCCCCGCCGGTCGCCGCGAGCCGGGGTGCGACGCCCCCGGTGAGGTCCTCCAGGTCACGGCTGAGATCGCGCTCGACGCCCCACCAGAGCGGCGGATGAACGCCAGAGGGTGGCTGCCCGACCATCGCTGGTGTGATCCGGTAGCGACGGTGGGCGTCGAGACCGGGGAGGCGCAGGCGGCCCAGGAGTGCGGTTGTGTGGGTGCCCACAGCGGCGAAGGAGTAGACCGCTCGGGATCGGTCCGGAGCCACGACGCCGCTGGCGAGGAGGGCGGGATCGGGGTGGTCGATCCGGACCAGGTCGCCACCGAGCAGCAGCTCCCGATTCGACGTGTAGAAGGCGATCCACTCGGCGAGCTCGGCGAGTTCGGATTCGGTGGCCCTGCGAAGGTCCCACTCGATGCCGAGGTGGCCGAAGATCGCGGTGGCTGCCCGGAAATTGAGTTCATGGCTGCGGCCGGTGGTGTGCGACGTGCCTGACGCGATGTGTGAGCCCAGCATCTCCGGCGGGACGAGCTGGCTGGTCCAGCGCAGCATCTGCTGGCGTTCCAGCGGGTCGATGCAGTCCGACACCCAGACCCGGTCAGCACGTTCGAGGACGCCGAGGTCGACCCGGGCGCCTCCGGAGGAGCAGGACTCGATCTCCAGGCCCGGGTGGGCGGCCTTCAGTTCGTCCATCAGCCGGTAGGTGGCCAGCGTCTGGGCGTGCACTCCGGGGCGGCCGTCGGGTTGGGTGCCCGCGTCGATCAGGTCGCGGTTGTGGTCCCACTTGATGTAGCCGATGTCGTACTCGTCGAGGATCGCCATCATCTGATCCCGGACGTGCGCGTAGCACGCGGGGATGCCCAGGTTGAGCACCTGCTGGTGGCGTGAGGGCACGGGCGTGCGGCCGCCGGTGGCCATCACCCACTCCGGGTGCGCCCGGGCCACGTCGGAGTCGAGGTTGACCATCTCGGGCTCGAACCACAGCCCGAACTGCATGCCGAGTCCGGTGACCCGGTCCACCAGGGGGTGCAGGCCCTCCGGCCAGACGTCGGCGCTGACCACCCAGTCGCCCAACCCCGAGAAGTCGTCGCGCCGGGACCCGAACCAGCCGTCGTCGAGCACATACCGCTCGACCCCGATGGCCGCGGCCTTCTCCGCGAGTTCCAGCAGGGGCTGCAGGGAGTGGTCGAAGTAGACGGCCTCCCACACGTTGATGGTGACGGGCCGGTCCGCGGCCGGGTGCTGGGGACGCGCGCGGAGGTAGCGGTGGAACCGGCGTGCCACCTCGTCCAGTCCGGCACCGTAGGACCCGTACACCCAGGGACTGGTGTAGGACTCCTCGGTGTCGAGCACCACCTCGCCCGGCAACACCAGTTCCCCGCCACCGAGCACCTGCTCACCGGTGAAGACCCGCTCGGCGAAGTGAGTGTGGTTGCCGCTCCAACCCACGTGCAGGCCCCAGACCTCGCCGTCGGCGAAACCGAACCCTGCGACCCCGGCGTGGAGCACGGTGGCCGCGTCGGCACCGGTACGCCCCTTGCGGCCCTCACGCAGGTGTGTCCCCACGCTGAACTCACGCCGCTGGGGGACCCGCTCCTTGCCCCACCGGCCCGCGAAGTCGAGGAGTTCGGAGGCGACGCCCGGTACCGGGTAGGCCAGGACGAGGTCGTCGAGTTGGTAGCCCGGAGCACCCGTGTTCGTGAGCGTTGCCCGGGAACGCAGGAGGCCGGACGCGGTCAGCTCGATCTCGATCGCGATCGTGAGCCCTGCGACATCGTCGACCGCCGTGACCTCGATCACGGCCGGGCCGAGCGAGACCAGTTCCGGCTCGGTCCCCGAGGCGGCGACCTCCGCCCCATCCACCCGGAGCGCGACCGTGGTGAACCTCGGCGACCAGTCCCGGCCGGCGCGCGACCCGCTCAGCCCGGGGCGACCCACCCAGCCGGTGTGGTGCTCCGGAAGCAGCGACACCCGCACCGGCTCGTCCACGGTGTTCGGCGCGATCGGGGGCACGCCGGAGAGCACGATTGCGGCCAGGTCTGCGGCGGTGAGGTCGCCCAGCGGGGCGCCCCAGTGGGCGATCGCGGGGAGACGGCCCTCGGCGAGGTCGAGGACGACGTCGACCCCGGCGGCGCTCAGGACCACGTGGGCGTTGACCGGCTGGTTCATCAGGACTCCTCGTCTGGTCCGGGTTGACGGGTGAGCACGTCCACCCGCGGTTCGTCGATGGCGACGGGGGCACAGCCACAGGAGCTGCGCCGGATCAATTCGGTGGCGAGCTGGACGTGGGTCCCACGCGCCACGTCCGGGGCGTCCAGCAGCTTGATGGCCTCCGACGCGAGCTTCTCGAGGGGCTGGCGCGCGACGGTGAGTGGCGGCCAGCAGAACTCCGACTCGCGGGTGCCGTCGAACGAGACGACCGCGATCTCCGCGGGGATCCGCACGCCCTTCTCGTGCAGGGCACGGACCAGACCGATCGCCTGCAGGTCGTTGCTCGCGAAGACCGCATCGAGCCCTGGGTCCTCGGCCAGGAGCGCCGAAGCGCCGGCATAGCCGCCTTCCCGGGTGAACGGCACTCGCACCAGCGCGCCGTCGGCGAGACCGGCCGCGCGCAGCGCCCGTCGCCAACCCTGCTCGCGCGGGTCGGGGTCGCCGAAGCCGCCGTCGCCGACGATCATCCCGATCCGACGACGCCCGTGTGCGAGCAGATGGTCGACCAGCATCTCCGCCGCGCCGGCGGCGTCCGATCCCACCGTTCGGCGCCCGGGAACGGGGCCGGGACAGTCGATCAGGACGGTGGGCACGCGCGCGACCTGCAGGGTACGGCTGCGCTCGAGGCGTGCGAAGGAACTGGCGAACAACAACCCGTCGACCTGACGGGAGACGAGTTCGTCGACGATCTCCTCCTCGGCGCGCGCGTCCTGGTTGATGTCTGCGATCAGGAGCTGCTTGCCCACGGCCGCCGCTGCCCGGACGAGCTCCGCGGTGTACTCGGCGAAGAAGGGATTGAGGCTGTCGGCGACGATGAGACCGATGGTCTCGGTGGTGCCTCGCCGCAGCGCACGGGCGCTCGCATTCGGCCGGTAGTCGAGCAACTGCATGGCTTCCCGGACCCTCGCGGCGGTTGCCGGCGCCACCGGTCGGGGGCCGTTGTTGACGACGTAGCTCACGACCGCGGTACTCACACCGGCGAGCTTGGCGACGTCGCCCCTGGTTGCGGGCGCATGCCTGGCCGGCCGCGGGGCCGGTGGCTCCGCAGACGCCGAAGCGTCGGCCAGCTGCTCTGACGGCACAGTTGCTCCTCGGGACCGGTGCGTTCTATCTACACCAATAGACCAAAGAGTCGCACACAGAACGAGGCCTTGGCAAGCGTGATCTTTTCGTGATGTACACCCTCTTGCGCACATCTAATCTACACGTGTAGCGTCCTCAGTGTCGCCGCAGAGCGCCTGTCGACCGACAGGGTCAAAGTCCCAACGAGGGGAGTCGTGGTGAGTGCGAATACAGCAGAGCGGGCCACCCGCCGGTCCCGGAAGATCAAGGCTGTCAGCCGGACATCGGGAGGGCGGAGCGAACTCCGGACGGCGCTGGTCTTCATCGCGCCGGCGTTGATCGGGTTCGCGGTCTTCTACCTGTACCCGACGATCCGGGGCTTCTACTTCAGCATGACGCAGTACAACATCCTGGGCACCCCGAAGTGGATCGGTTTCGACAACTACCTCAAGATTCCCAAGGACCCGCTGTTCTGGAACGCGCTGTGGGTGACGATCGAGTACGTGCTGCTCAACATCGGTTTCCAGACCGTGATCGCGCTGCTGCTGGCGGTACTCATGCAGCGGCTGACCAAATCGACCGTCCTGCGCGGCGCGCTGCTGCTGCCGTGGCTGATCTCGAACGTGATCGCCGCGATGGTCTGGTTCTGGCTGCTGGACTACCAGATCGGCATCGTCAACCAGTTCATCGAGGCGGTTGGCCTGAACCGGATCGCGTTCTTCGGTGACGAGACGTGGGCCATCCCCACGATCGCGTTCGTGAACGTGTGGCGGCACATGGGCTACACCGCGCTGCTGGTCTACGCCGGCCTGCAGACGATCCCGAAGTACGTCTACGAGGCCGCCGCGATCGACGGCAGCTCGGAGTGGTCGTCGTTCTGGCGGATGACCCTGCCGCTGCTGCGGCCGGTGCTCGCGATGATCCTGGTGATCACCGTGACCGGCTCGTTCCAGGTGTTCGACACCGTGGCCGTGACCACCCGCGGCGGCCCCGTGAACGTCACCCGGGTGTACCAGTACTACATCGTCCAGAAGGGCTTCGCCGAGGGGCAGTTCGGCTACGCCAGCGCCCTTTCGGTGATCCTGTTCATCATCCTGGCCGTGATGGCCTTCGCCCAGCTCCGCCTGCTCCGCGCCGGCGAATCCGACCTCGCGTAAGGAGACATGGTCATGGCAACGATTGAAGCCCGCGCCCTCGCCAACGCCGAGAGCAAGCAGCGTCGCCGCCGGTTCTCCCCCGGCCGGATCGCGGCCTGGGTGGTGATGATCGCCTTCCTGCTACTCACCCTGTTCCCGTTCTACTGGATCGTGCGCACCGCGTTCTCGACGACGAACGCGCTGTACAGCGACCCGAACTCGCTGCTGCCGGTCGAATTCACCTGGGGTGCGTTCCAGCGCGTCCTCGGCCTCGGCACGCAGGAGCAGGCGATCGCAGAGGGCGGCTCGGGCGCATCGGTGAACTTCTGGCTGTACCTGCGCAACTCCGCCGTCTACGCCGGTGCCGTGACCGTCGGCCAGGTGTTCTTCTGCTCGATGGCCGCCTACGCCTTCGCCCGGCTGCGCTGGCCGGGACGCAACGTCGTGTTCGGCATCTTCCTCGGCGCCCTGCTGGTCCCGCCGATCTTCACCGCCCTGCCCAACTTCGTCCTGGTCAAGAACCTGGGCCTGCTGAACACGTTGCCCGGCATGATCCTGCCGACGTTCCTGATGGCGCCGTTCGCGATCTTCTTCCTGCGCCAGTTCTTCCTCGGCATCAGCCGGGAGATCGAGGAGTCCGCCTCGCTCGACGGCGCCGGGCCGTGGCGGACGTTCTTCCGGATCATCCTTCCGATGAGCACCGCCCCGGTCACCACGCTGGCGATCATCACCTTCATCACCA
>JAGQUI010000206.1 GCA_020438595.1 Propionibacteriaceae bacterium
CCACGACGATCGCCGACGTCCACCACTGCGGCAGCGCGAACACGATCACCAGGATCGAGAGCAGCGCGACCAGCTTGGTGACCGGGTTCAACCGGTGCACCGGCGAGCCGGTGTCGACGAACAGGGTCTGGGTCATCGGCTCACTCGGACGCGGTGGGGGTCGGCGCCAGCGGTGCCTTGCCGAAGACCCGGTACTTCCGGACGAACGGGAACCGTTGCAGGAAGCGGCTGGGCAGCGCGGCAAGGATCAGCGCCACCACTGTGAAGGTGATCGCCTTGTCGAGTGGATCGGACAGCAGGCCCTGCAGCGTGGTGGCGGCGAGCAGCGACTGCCCCATGGCCTGGAAGGCGCCGACGATCGCGCCGGTGCCGCCGCCGGTCGCCCCGCCGAAGATGAACGCCGAGATGGGGGCCGAGATCACGGCCGCGACGAGGCCGGTGACGGCACCGGCGAGCGGGGCGAGGTAGATCCGGCGGAACATGCCGAGCCGGGCCGCGGTGCCGGCGAGCACGCCGATCGCCACCTGCACGACCGCGTACGGCAGCGCGATCGGGCTGAGCGTGAGCCCCCAGATCACGTTGGTCAGGATGCCGGTGACCACGCCGGCTGCGGGCCCGGCGAGGGCGGAGACCAGCACCGTCCCGATCGAGTCGAGGTAGACCGGCAGGCCGATCACCGCGACGATCTGGCCGACGACGATGTTCAGGGCGATCGCCACCGGAACCATCGCGATGGTGGTGGTGGGCAGCTGGTGGATGGACCCGGCGGCGATCAGCACCGCGCCGACCAGGTAGCCCGCCATGGCGATCAGGCCGGCGCGGCTCGTGCTCGACGTGGCGACCTCGGCCGGCTGGCCGATGACCAGGTACAGGTAGGTCACGGCGACGATCACGGCGCCGGCGACGATCAACAGCCGGTTGCGCGTCCGGTGGTCGGCGGTGGTGGTCTCCGACATGGGTGGTGCCTCCTCGGTTTCGGGTGGGTGGATGGCGGGGACGGCTCAGCCGACGCGCCGGGCCAGCGCACCGACCCGCTCGATCGTGCGCCGGAAGAACTCCTCGGGATCGGTGTCGACGACGATCTCGGCGTTCGCCGGGCGTCCCCACAGGCCCCGCCAGTCGGCGACGGTCTGGCCGCGGGTGAGCGTGCCGGCGAGTTCGACGTCGACGGTCGCGGGACGGGTGGTGGCCAGCGTCGGGTCGAGCGCGACGGCGGCGGCGAACGGATCGTGCATGTGGGCGATGTACCCGCCCTGGTCCCAGGCGTGGTGGAACTCCATGTAGAAGCGCACCGCGTCGGACAGGTGGCGGACGACCGCGTTCGAGCCCTGCGAACGGGTGCCCGGCGGGTCGTCGAGCGACAACGACTCGTCCGGGGTGGTGCCGGCGGCCCGGCCCAGCGCGGTGACGTGGGCAGGGGTCATCGCGATCCGCTCGGTGACGTCCAGCGCGCAGATGACCGGACGACGCTCCGGCGGCACGACCGAGAACGCGTCGACGACGATCTTGGCGGCGTCCGGGTCGACGGAGATGTTCCACTCGGTGGTGGGGCGGGTGTTGCCCTGCAGGGTGAACACCCCGCCCATCAGCACGAGCCGCTTCAGCAGCAGGGGCAGTTCGGGTTCGAGCTTGATCGCCAGCGCGAGGTTGGTCAGCGGGCCGGTGACCAACCCGGTGATCGCGCCCGGACGGGCGCGGACGGCCTCGATCCAGACCTCGGTGGCGTGCCGGGTCGAGATCGCCCGGGTCGGGGCGGGCAGTTCGGCGTAGCCGATGCCCTGCGGCCCGTGCGTCTCCTCGGTGGTCACCAGGGGCTGCAGCACGGGCACCTCGGCGCCGAGCGCGACCTCGACGTCCGCGTAGCCGCACAGCTCCAGCCAGGCGAGGTTGTTGGTGGCGACCTGCCGGGCGTTCACGTTGCCTGCGGTGCAGGTGATGCCGAGGATGTCGGCCTCCGGGCTGGCCATCAGGTACAGCAGCGCGAGGGAGTCGTCGATGCCGGTGTCGACGTCGACCAGGAGGGGGACGGTGCGGTCGGTGTCCATGCTGCCTTCCGGATCGGGCGGATCCGCGGCGCTCGTTGGTGGCGGCCGGCACGGGTCTCGGCCACGGACGCGCCCACCTTACAAAAGCGCCCCCCGCTCGACCAGATGGCGGCCGTCCGGCTCCCTCTTCCTTTCCGGCGCAGGGGATTGCCGACACTCCGCCGGGGGTGGGACGGATGGCCACCCGCGGCCAATACCGTTCGGGTGTGGGTATGACCGGGGTGATCTTCGCGGCGATTGCCGCGTTCTGGCTCATGTACCTGGTGCCCTACTTCCTGCGGCACCGTGGTGACGACTTCGCCGAGGAGTCGGACGCGGAGATCCCGTTCACGCCGTCGGTGACGATCGTGCGCAGCGGCACGTCCCTGGCGGAGGCCGACCCGGGCACGGCCGCCGAGGTGTCCACCCCGCTCACCCGGCGCGCGCAACTGCGGAACCTGCACCTGCGTGACCTGCAGGCCGCCCAGCGCCGCCGCCGCGTGCTGATCTTCCTGCTCCTGGTGCAGCTGATCGTGGCCGGGCTGGCGATCGCCCGGATCGGGGCCTGGTGGGGCGCGCTGATCCCGGCCGGCCTGATCGTGCTCTTCCTGGTGGTGGCCCGGTTCAGCGTGCGCGGGATGCGGGCCGACCTGGCCCGGCGCGCGGCGGAGATCCGCGACTGCACCGACGAGGAGACGGTCGCGATCTCGCTCACCGAGGCCGACGTCGCAGACCACGAGCACTCGGTCGAGCTGAGCATCCCGGTGAACGCGGTCGAGTCGCTGTGGGACCCGATCCCGATCACCCGGCCGACGTACGTGTCGAAGCCGCTCGCGCCGCGCACCGTCCGCACCATCGACCTGTCGGCGCCACTGCCCACGCCCGGCCGGATCCCGGTCACGGCCGACCCGATCGAGCCGCCCGCCGAGCCGGACGAGCAGACCGGTGCCCAGGAGGACGTGGGCTGATCCCCGTCCGGACGGGCCGCCGCGCTGCGACCGATTCGGGTTGAATGGGGCTGTCCGCCCAGCTCTGGAGGTCGCCGATGACCGGAATCGCCGTCGTCGGGCACCTGTGCGTCGACATCCGTCCCGAGCTCCCTGGCCCGCCCGTGCTCGAACCCGGCGTGCTCGCCCAGGTGGGCCCTGCGGTCGTCACGCTGGGCGGCGCCGTGGCGAACACGGGACGCGTCGCCGCGCTGCTCGGCGCCCCGGTGGCGGGCTGGGGCGCGATCGGACGCGACGACTTCGGCGGCATCGTGGGCAGCCACCTCGCCCGGGCGCCGGGATTCACGTTCCACCCGCAGGTGGTGGACGCCGGCACGGCCTACACCGTGGTGGTCGAGCCGCCGGGCACCGACCGCACGTTCTGGCACCACCCGGGCACCAACGCCCTGCTCGACCTCTCCCGGGTCGAACTCGGCGGGGTCGACCTGCTCCACTTCGGCTACCCCTCGCTGATGCCCGGGGTGTGCGCGGACGCGGGCGAGGGCCTCGTCGCGCTGTACTCCCGCGCCGTGGCGGCCGGTGTCGTGACCAGCCTCGACCTGGCGTGGGTCGATCCGCTGACCAGCGCGGGCGCGGTGGACTGGCCGGCGTTCCTGCAGCGGGTGCTGCCGCTGGTCGACGTGCTCAGCCCGAGCTGGGCCGACCTGGCCTCCGCGCTCGGCCTGCCCCGGGAGTGGAACGCCGCCCGCGGCCGCGAACTGGTCGGGCAGTTGCTCGACTGGGGTGCCGGTGTGGTCGTGCTCACGGCGGGGGAGGAGGGATCCCTGTTGGGCGCGGCCGGGGCGGACCGGCTGGCACGGTTGGCCCGCTACCCGCTGGACCTCGCCGCGTGGGCGGGTGCGCGGACGGCGGCTCCGGCGCGTCCGGTGTCGCGGATCGGCACCACCACGGGCGCGGGGGACGCGGCGACCGCGGGCCTGCTGGTGGCGCTGCGCGAGGGGCGCGACCCGGACGCCACCCTGGCGTTCTGCGCGGACGTGGCGTCCGCGGTCATCGAGCAGGGCGGCAGCGGAGGCTTCACGGGCCTGCCGTGACCCACAACAGGAGCACGGCGAGGTCCTCGCGCAGGTAGTTCGCCGGCCAGAAGTACCAGGGCGTCCGGCTGGACACGTGGGTGGCGGCCAGGCCCGCGGCGTCGGCGATCCGTCCGGCCCGGTACACGTGGAACTCGTCGGTGACGAACACGACGGTGTAGCCGGCGGGGAACCGGGCGTCCAGCAGCGCCTTCGAGAAGGCGAAGTTCTCCTCGGTGGAGGTCGCGCGGTCCTCGGCGAGAATGTCGTCGGACGCCACCCCGTGGTCGAGCAGGTACTGCCGCATGGCGGTGGCCTCGGGGAGGTTCTCCTGCGGGCCCTGGCCGCCGGTGACGACGATCAGGGCGTCCGGGTTGCGCTCGTGGTAGGCGAGGGCGGTGTCCAGCCGACCGACGAGGGTGTTCGACAGTTCGTCGCCGTGCACGGCGGCACCGAGCACGACCACGGCCATCTCGTCGTGGCGGGCGTCGTCCTGCACCCCGACGACGGCGAGGAAGGCGGAGAGGGCTATCAGGGCCGCGGCCAGCAGGGCGGTCACCACGGTGATCCAGCGGCCGCGGGGCAGCCACACGCCCCAGGCGAGGCAGCCGAGCCCGACGAGGGCGGTCATCGCCGTGCCCACGGTGAGGTTGGCGGTGAACGCGAGCCAGACGGCGTTGGCGGTCAGGCCGGCGCCGACGACCAGGAGCGCCACCCGGGCGACGCCACGCCACCGGCTGCTTCGGGTCGTCTGCACACCGCAACGATAGGCGGCCGGTTGCGACGGGCGGGCCTCGCGCTCTTGGATGGGGTCATGGTGACCGCGCCGCCCGACCGGGTCGTGTTCGACCGTGGTGTGCTCACCCGGGTGCGGGAGTCGGACGTGGCCGCGGTGATCGAGGCGGCGGCGGCGAACGCGGAGCGCTTGCGCGACTGGATCCCGTGGGGCGACGACCCGGCGTACCGCAGGGAGCGGATCGGCGGGGCGCCCGTCGACTGGGACGAGCACCGCGCGTACCTGTATGCGCTGCACGAGACCGACGACGGCCCGGTGATCGGCGGATTCAGCCTGCACCGCCGGGTGGGGCCGGACGGGCTCGAGATCGGCTACTGGCTGGACGCAGGGCACACCGGCGCCGGGCTGGCGACGGAGGTGGTCGGCGTGCTCACCGGGGTGGCGCTGGGGTTGCCGGAGGTCGAGCGGGTGGAGATCCACACCGACGAGGGCAATGCGCGCAGCGCGGCCGTCCCGCAGCGCCTCGGCTACCACCTCGCCCGGGTGGACTCCTTCGAGCCCCGCACCACCACCGAGACCGGCCGCCTGCAGGTCTGGGTGACGCCCTGAGCGCTGCCCCTGCGCGGCTCCGCCGCGAGGCCGGCGGCCACGCTCCCGGGGCCCTTCGTGACGCTCGCTGGCGCTCGCTCCTCAGGGACCGGTCAGAAGAGGGCCCGCGCCTCAGGGACCGGTCAGAAGAGGGC
>JAGQUI010000207.1 GCA_020438595.1 Propionibacteriaceae bacterium
CCAGCCCGGGGAGGAGGAACTCGACCGCGCTCGGCAGGCCCGCGATCCGCACCACCCCGGACGGGCGGCCGCGCAGGTCGTCCAGTTCTCGCTGCAGGCGGCCCAGCTCGGTGGCGACGCCCACCGCGCCGTCGGCGAGCAGGCGCCCGGCGGCGGTGAGCCGCAGCCCGCGTCCGTCCGGCTCGACGAGCGCCGCGCCGAACGCGCGCTCCGCGTTGCGCAGCTGCTGGCTCACCGCGGAGGGGGAGCGGAACGTCGCCTCCGCCACGGCCGTGACCGTGCCGCGGTCGGCGAGTTCGCGGAGCAGCTCGAGGTGTCGGACGTCCATGAAGGAAGCCTAAAGTATTTGTTCGGAATCATGCGCTGGTACTTCACGGACATTCCCGCGACGATGGGGGCGTGCCCGTCCGTCATCGCCTGCTCGCCATCGCCGTGGCCGCGCTGTGGGGCGTGAACTTCCTGGCCATCCACGCCTCGCTGCAGCAGTTCCCGCCGTTCTTTCTGGTCGCCCTGCGGTTCGCCCTGATCGCCGTGCCGACCGTCCTGTTCGTGCCCCGCCCGCAGGTGCCGTTGCGCTGGCTGGTCGGCTACGGGCTCGGCTTCGGCGTGGCCCAGTTCACGTTCCTGTACTGGGGCATGGCGGCCGGCATGCCCACGGGGCTGGCCTCGCTGGTGCTGCAGGCGTCCGCACCGTTCACGCTGGTGCTCGGCGCACTGCTGCTCGGCGAGCGGGTGCGCGGGCGCCAGTGGCTGGGCATCGCGGTGGCGATCGTCGGCATGGCCCTGGTCGGGTTCTCCCGCGCCCAGGCCGCGGCGCTGGTGCCGTTCCTGCTCGTGCTCGCCGGCGGCCTCGGCTGGGCCTTCGGCAACCTCGCCAGCCGGCTCGCCCAGCCGCCCAACCCGCTGCACCTCACCCTGTGGATGTCCGTGGTCGTGCCCGTGCCGATGCTCGCGCTGTCGCTGGCGTTCGAGGGCCCCGAACAGATCTGGACCGCGCTCGCGGGCTCGCTGTCCGCGTCCGCGCTGCCCGCGTGGGCGGGCCTCGCCTACACCTGCATCATCGCGACGGCGATCGGTTCGGGGATCTGGACGTGGCTGCTGGCCCGGCACCCGGCCGGCATCGTCGCGCCCTTCTCGATGCTGGTCCCGGTGGCGGGCATCATCACCGCCGCACTGGTGCTCGGCGAGCGTCCGACCGGGCTGGAACTGCTCGGCGGCGTCGTGGTCGTGGCCGGCGTGCTGGTCGGGGCCCGGCGCCCGCGTCCCCACGTCCGCGCCGAACCCCCGCCCCCTGCCGAGTTGTCAGAATCTGGTGCGGCCATGGGCGCATGAGATTCTGACAACTCGGCTGGAAGGGGTCAGCTCAGCGGTCGTCGGGCTTCGGCTCGGGGTCGGGGTCGGAGCCCGGGCCGTCCTGCTTGCGGAGCTCCTCCTCACGGCGACGCAGGTCGTCCTCCCACTGCTTGAGCATGCGCTCGTGGTCGGTGTTCGACCTCTTCAGCGTGGCGAGGAACTCGGGGTCGTCGTCGGGGGCCTTGGGGCGCTGCCGCGGCGGCTGCTCCCAGTCCGAGCGGCCCACCGGCCGCTGCGGGGCCGTCGGCGTCCGCGGCACGGAGTTGGCCGGACGCCCGGCGACCAGCCAGGCGATCCCGCCGACCAGCGGGATGATGATGATCAGCAGGATCCAGGCCCACTTGGGCAGGTTCCGGATCCTCGTCTCGTCCGCCATGATCGCGTCGATCAGGCAGAACACGAGGATGATGGCCTCGACGACGAAGGGCAGTAGGCGGATCATTCACGGCTCCCGGGTTGCTGGCGACCACGATAGGCCATCCGGGCCGGAAATCAGGCGGCCAGCACCCTCGACCGCAGTTGCCCGCAGAACGCCTGCGCGAGCAGCCGGCCGTTGCGGGAGATCTCGGTGTCCTGCGCGTGCATCGAGCGGCGCATCGTGCGGGCGTCGCCGCCGGTAAGTTCGGCCCAGCGTCCCATCAGGTCCGGGGACGCCTCGGGGTGGAACTGCACGCCCACGGCCGAACCGACCCGGAACGCCTGGTTGGGGTAGGCCTCGCTGCCGGCCAGCGACACCGCGCCGTCGGGCAGTTTCGTGACCGCGTCGGAGTGGGACTCGGCGAGCAGCGTCGGTCCGGTCTCGGCCAGGCGTCCCAGCAGCGGGTCGCCGGACGCCGCCTCGTGCCAGGTCACCGGGTACGCCCCGTGCTCGCCGCCACCGGGGTCGGCGACGGTCACCTCGCCGCCGAACGCCTCGGCGAGCAGTTGGTGGCCCAGGCAGATCGCGAGCGTGGGGACCTCGGCCTCCACGGCGGCCACCATCAGGTCCTTGAGCGGCTCCAGCCACGGGTGGTCGGCGGCGTCGTGGGCGCTCATCGTGCCGCCGAGCACCAGCAGGCCGTCGCCGAGGTCGCCCAGCCGGGGCACGTCGCGCTGCCACAGCGGGACGGCGCGGACCAGTACCCGGTTGCTCGCCAGCCAGGGACCGAACCGGTCCACCGGCACGAGCGGGTCCGGCTGGACGATCGTCGCGCGCACTGCCCTCGGCATGTTCGGAGGCTAGCGGAGGATTCTGACGGTGAGGTTACGGGGAGATGCCGCTCACGCGACCGGTGCGGACTCCGCGTCCAGCGCCTCGCGCGGGTCGGCGACCCGGGCGAGCTCGGGCCCGACCTGTCGCGAGACCAGCAGGCTGGCCAGCATCGCCACCAACACCACCAGCAGGGCGTTGCGGGTGCCGCCGAGGGCGTCCGCGGCGACTCCGATGAGGGGAGCTGCGGTGAGCGCGGCGACCGAGCCCATGGACGCCATCACCGACACCCGGCCGGGCGCCCGCAGCGGGTCGTCCGACACGGCGGCGACGGCGATCGGGAAGCACAGCGCGGCGCCGACACCCCACAGCGCGACCCCGACCAGGGCGACCTGGGGACGGGTGGCCAGTGCGAACAGGCTCAGCCCGAGAATGCCGAACAGGCCGGAGAGTTGCAGGCTCGCGACCCGTCCGAGTCGGTCGATCGCGCGGGTGCCGACGATCCGGACGATCGTCATGGACCCGATGAAGACCCCGAGCACGATCCCACCGAACGCCTCGGTGGCGCCGAAGCCGTCCACGAAGGCCAGCGAGAGCCAGTTGTTGGCGGCGCCCTCGCTCAGGGCCGCGGCGAAGGCGACCGCGCCGATCAGGAGGGTGCGCGGTTCCTTCCACACGGCCAGCGCGGAGGATGCCGGCCTCGGCGTCCGGGACTCGCGGACCGGTGCGCCGGGCATCACCAGGCCCGCGGCGAGCGCGGCCAGGCGGAGTGCGCCGACGGCGACCCCCACGACCGCGAACTGCGCGACCACGGGGACGCCGGCCGCGGCGCAGGCCGCGCCGAGCATCGACCCGGCCACCGCACCGGCGGAGAAGGCGGCATGGAAGTGGGGGATGACGGCCCGGCGATAGGCCTGCTCGATCCGTGCGGACTCGATGTTCATCGGGACGTTCAGCAGTGCGCCGCCGATGCCGTTGACCACGACGCCCAGGCCGAAGACCCACCAGGACCCCAGGGCGGGGCCGACGCCCATCAGGGTGAAGCCGACGGTCATCACGACCGCTCCGGCCGCGAACACCCGGGCGCTGCCGAACCGCCCGACGATGGCCGGGGACGCGAAGACGGCGGCCAGCGCGCCGATCGAGCCGACCAGCAGGATGCCGCCGAGTTGGACGGCGTCGAGGCCGAGTTCGTCCCGCACGCCGGGGATGCGGGCGAGCCAGGAGAAGACGATCAGGCCGCTCAGCGCGAAGGCGCTGAGCAGCAGGGCGCGCGCACGGTGGTGCGCGGGGCGGGCAAGGAACTGCCTGTACACGGGAATGCTCCGCTGGCTAGGGACGACACTGGGGAAGATCCCTTTGGCGCGGGCGTCGGACAACAGACGTTGGAGGGCATGCCTCCACCTCGGCCAGCCAGGCTGGACCGCGGCGTCGGGGATGCCTCCATCCCATCAGTCCCCGGCTCCGGAGTCAAACCGTGCGGCGGTTGGGTTTGCGCTACCGCCCGTGATATAGTTCAGTTCTCAACTACTTTTGGAAGCTGACGCACGTGACTGAACAGACCCTCGTCCGACCGCTCACCGCGGAGAGCATCTTCACCGAGATGCACACCGCCTACCGGTTCACCCCCGAGCCCGTCACGGACGAGCAGCTGGCGCGGATCTACGAGCTTGCGAAGTTCACCCCGACCGCGCTGAACAGCCAGCCGCTGCGGATCACCTTCGTGCGCACGGAGGCCGCCAGGGCCCGGCTGCTGCCGCTGCTCGCCGAGGGCAACCGCGCCAAGTCGGCGTCCGCGCCGGTGGTGGCGATCCTCGCCGCCGACACCGACTTCCACGAGCACCTGCCGGTGGTCAACCCGCAGTCGGCCGGGGCGCGCGAGCGGTTCGCCGCGAACGCCGAGCACCGGCGCGCGATGGCCACCAACAACGCGTGGCTGGCCGCGGGCGGCTTCATTCTCGCCGTCCGCGCGATCGGGTTGGACGCCGGCCCGATGGGCGGCATCGACACCGCGGGGATCGACGCGGAGTTCTTCTCCGGCACGTCGCTGCGCACGATCATGGTCGTGAACATCGGCCACGTCGCCGAGGACGGCGCCTTCCCGCGCAACCCGCGGCTCGGCTTCGACCAGGCCGTCACCCTCGCCTGACCGGACCAAGTTGGGGACGGTTCCTAACTCGGTCCACCTTCTGGCGTGGACCGAGTTAGGAACCGTCCCCAACTCGGTCCACGCGCTCCAACGCGGCGAGGACCTCGGCCAGCACGCTGGGGTGGCCCAGTGGCAGGAAGTGCCCGGGCACGTCCACCGTCACGTTGAGCGCGCCCGGGAGCTCGCTGCCCTCGGGGACGTGTTCGTCGAAGCGGGTGCCGATCGAGGTGATCCGGGCGTTGACCGCATCGGGCTCGCCGAGGCTGACCAGGCTCGGGTGGCCGGGCACCAGCGGGCTGACGCTGCGCAGGGGGAGCAGGCGGGCGCGGCTCGAGCCGTGGAACGGGGTGCAGATCGTGACCATGGCGGCGATCCGCTCGTCTCCGTCCGCGAGCATCGCGAGCTTGCCGATCAGCCCGCCCTTGCTGTGGCCCACCAGCACCACGTCGTGCAGGTCGCGGGCGATGACCAGGTCGAGCACCGCGGCAGCGCCGTCCGCGATCGGCTGCCGGTTGTGCCCGAGCGCGGTGACCACGTGCACGGCGTAGCCGCGGCGGTGCAGCGGCAGGATCAGCGGACGCAGGAACTTCCAGTTCTCGTACACCCCGGGCAGCACGACGACCGGCCTGCCAGTGCCGCGGGCGTAGTGATCGGGGCTCGCCGGCGCGAACAGCGTGCCGACCCACGCCAGGGCCGCCCACAGGTAGTCCAGCGCCCACCACATCGCCATTCGCAGCACGCGCCCATCCTGCCCGCCCGGGGCCGCCGTCGTGACGTGATTTC
>JAGQUI010000208.1 GCA_020438595.1 Propionibacteriaceae bacterium
GGCGGCCGGTTCGGCGCCGAGGAGACCCTGCTCTCACTCGCCGCCCAGCTGGAGGCGGCCGTCGGCTGGCGGCACCCGTTCCTGGCGGCCGACCCGGCCTGATCCGTCAGGTCGCGTGGCTCGAGTGAGAGCCGTCCCCGCTTGTGTCAGGGCACTCCTAGTGCTCGAACCTGTCGGGTGTGCCGTCCTGGTTCTCGTCGAGGCTCTCGGCGATCTCCACGGACTTGTAGTGGCGGTTTCGGGAGCCCAGCACCGCCGCGGCGAGCACCGCCGCCAGCACGGAGGCGGTGAGGATCGCCACCTTGCCGATGTCGTCGAACTCCGAGGCCTGCCCGAAGCTCAGCTCGCTGACCAGCAAAGAAACGGTGAAGCCGATCCCGCCGATCACGCCCAGGCCGAACACATCGATCCAGGACAGGTCCGGATCGAGCTTCGCGTGCCGCAGCCGGGTGACCAGCCAGGTGGACCCGGTGATCCCGATCGCCTTGCCGGCGACGAGCCCGATGATCACACCCAGGCCGATAGAGCTGCCGATGGCGTCCAGGAACCCCTGCATCCCGCCGACGGCGACGCCGGCGGAGAAGAAGGCGAACACGGGCACCGCGACCCCCGCCGAGAACGGCCGGACCCGGTGTTCGAGGATCTCGGCCAGGCCGCGGTCGTCGTCGCTTCCGGCGGGCGGACGTACCGGGACGGCGAACGCGAGCGCCACGCCCGCGACGGTCGCGTGCACGCCCGACGCGTAGCACAGCACCCACGTGATCGCCGCCAGCGGGACGAGGGTGACCCACGGCGCCCACCAGGTCCGCACAAGGAAGGGCTGGAACTTGTAGGCGATGAAGGCGAACAGTCCCAGCGGGATGATCTCCGCACCCAGGTAGCCCGGCGCGAGGTGCTTGGAGTAGAAGAAGGCGATGATGGCGATCGCGATCAGGTCGTCGGCCACCGCGAGGGTGAGCAGGAACGTGCGCAGCGCGGCGGGCAGGTGCGACCCGATCACGGCGAGGACGGCCAGCGCGAACGCGATGTCCGTGGCCGCGGGGATGGCCCAGCCCTGCAGGGCGTCCGGGTCGGCGAAGTTGAAGGCCACGTAGATCGCCGCGGGGACGGCCACGCCGCCGATCGCGGCCACCACCGGCACCAGGGCCGTGCGCATGTCGCGCAGGTCGCCGACGACGAACTCGTGCTTGAGTTCCAGCCCGACCAGGAAGAAGAAGATCGCGAGCAGGCCGTCCGCGGCCCAGTGGCCGATGGACAGATCGAGGTCGATCCCGAAGACCGTGCCGCCGAGGTGCATGTCCCTCAGATCGAAGTAGAAGTCCGGGGCCATGTTGGCGGCGATCATCGCGGCCGTGGCGGCGATCAGCAGCAGGATGCCGCCCACGGACTCGCTGCGCAGGATGCCCTGCACACGCACGAACTCCTTGTAGGCACCCCGGGCGAGGGTGACCGGAACGGGACGGGCGTTCACCAGATCTTCACCCTCTCGGTCGGTGCGAGCCAGGCGGCGTCGGTCTCGCCGACGCCGAAGGCCGCGTAGAAGGACGGCAGGTTGCGGACCACCTGGTTGCAGCGGAACTCGGCGGGGGAGTGCGGATCGGTGGCGACCTGCTGGCGCAGCGCCTCGTCCCGCAGCTTCGCCTGCCAGGCCCGCGCCCAGGACAGGAAGAACCTCTGCTCGGCAGGGATGCCGTCAACGGGGTCGGGGGGGCCGTCGAGGGTCAGCTGCCAGGCGTCGTAGGAGATCGCCGCGCCGCCGAGGTCGCCGATGTTCTCGCCGATCGTCAGCTCGCCGTTCACGTGCACCCCGGGCAGCTGCCGCGGCGACAGCGCCGAGTACTGGCCGATCAGTGCCTTCGTCCGTTCGGTGAACGCCTCGCGGTCGGCAGGCGTCCACCAGTCGCGCAGCCGGCCGTCGCCGTCGCAGGTCGAGCCCTGGTCGTCGAAGCCGTGGCCGATCTCGTGGCCGATCACCGCGCCGATCGCGCCGTAGTTCACGGCGTCGTCGGCCTCGAAGTCGAAGAACGGCGGTTGCAGGATCGCTGCCGGGAACACGATCTCGTTGCGCAGCGGGTGGTAGTACGCGTTCACGGTCTGCGGCGTCATCAGCCATTCCCAGCTGCGGATCGGGCCGCCGAGCTTGGAGACCTCGTCGGCCGCGTGGAACTCGGCCGCGCGCAGCACGTTGCCGAGCAGGTCGTCCGGCTCGATGACCAGGGAGCCGTAGTCCTTCCAGACGTCCGGGTAGCCGATCTTCGGGGTGAAGTGGGCGAGCTTGTTCAGTGCCTCGGTCCGGGTCTCCGCGGTCATCCAGTCCAGATCGGAGATCGAGCGGCGGTATGCCTCGAGCAGGTTCGCGACCAGAGCGTCCATTCGCACCTTCGCCGCGGGCGGGAAGTGCTGCTCGACGTACAGCTTGCCGACCGCCTCGCCGAGCGTGCGCTCGACCAGGTCGACGCCCCGCTTCCAGCGCTCGCGCAGCTGGGGCGTGCCCTGCAGCACCGTGCCGTAGAAGTCGAACCGGGCCTGCACCAGCGGCTCGGGCAGGTACGGCGAGAGCGCGGAGACCAGGCTCCAGCGGCACCACTGCTTCCAGTCCTCCAGCCGGGACTCGGTGAGCAGGCCGGCCACGTCGGCGAAGAAGGACGGCTGGGCGACGATCACCTGGTCCAGCGCCGGCACGCCGGCCGCGGCCAGCACCCGCGTCCACGCCACCCCGGTGGCGTCGAGGTCTGCCGGCGCGGTCGGGTTGTACATCTGGCGCAGGTCCCGGGTGCGCACCTTGTCCCAGTGCAGGGCGGCCACCCCGGTCTCCAGCTCCACGATCGGCCCGGCGGCGCTCGAGGTGAGCCCGGCCAGGGTCATGGTCCGGTCGACGTGGTCGCGGTAGGCGGTGAGGATCGGCGCGTGCTCCTCGAGCCGGTAGTACTCCTCGTCGGGCAGCCCGATGCCGGACTGGCCGACGAACAGCGCGTAGCGGGTCGGCTCACCCGGGTCGGACTCCACCTCCACGCCGATCGGGGCGCCGGTGCCGCGGCGGACGCTGCGTCCGAAGTAGTCGAGCAGGTCGTCGACCGTGCCGATCGCGTCGATCTCGGCCAGCAACGGACGCAGCGGTTCGAGCCCGGCCGCATCGATCCGTTCGGTGTCCATGAAGCTGCCGTACAGGTGCTCCACCAGCGAGGCCTCCGTGCCCGGCTCCGCACCGGACAGGCCGGTGACGATGTCGCGGATCGCCCGCTCGGACGCGTCCCGCAACTCGATGAAGGCCCCCGTGGAGGCCTTGTCGGAGGGAATCTCGGTACTGGCGAGCCAGCGCCCGTTCACGTGCCGGAAGAGGTCGTCCTGGGGTCGGATGGCGGGATCGAGGTCGAAGAGGGTCACGTGCGCAAGGTTATCGGGTCGCCTCGGTGCTAGCTTCGGACGCACGGACCGCACTTCCGGGACAGCACAGGAGCGCCATGACCACCGCGACCGATTCTCGTGACCGCCTGGCGGACGCCCACTCGCTGACCGCTGCCGAGGTGCTCGCGGCGCTGGAGGCGGACCCCGACGGGCTCAGCACCGAGGCCGCCGCACAGCGGCTGGCCGCCCACGGGCCCAACGCGATTCCCGAGCCGGCCGCCGAGCCGGCCTGGAAGCGGTTCCTCGCGCACTTCGACGACATCCTGATCTACATCCTGCTGGCGGCCGCGACCCTCAAGGCGGCCATGGGGGAGTGGATCGACTTCTGGGTGATCCTCGCCGTCGCCGTGATCAACGCCGTGATCGGCTACGTGCAGGAGGGCCGCGCCGAGCAGGCGCTCGCAGGCATCCGCAACATGCTCTCCGCCGAGGCCCAGGTGCGCCGCGACGGCGAGTGGGGCCACGTGCCCGCCGACCAGCTGGTGCCCGGCGACATCGTCCGGGTCTCGGCGGGGTCGAAGGTGCCGGCCGACCTGCGGCTGCTGGAGGCGTCCAACCTGCGCGTGGAGGAGGCGGCGCTGACCGGTGAGGCGGTGCCGTCCAGCAAGGGCGTGGACCCGGTGGCCGTCGGTGCCGGGATCGGCGACCGGGCGTCCATGCTGTTCAGTTCCTCGCTGGTCTCGGCCGGGCAGGGCATCGGCGTCGTCACCGCCACCGGCGCGGACGCCGAGATCGGCCGGATCACCAGCATGCTCTCCGACATCGATGCGTTCGACACGCCCCTCACCCGGCAGATCACCACGTTCGGCAAGCACCTATCGCTGGTCATCGCGGTGATGGCGGTGCTGATGGTCGCGATCGGGAAGCTCCTGCACGGCATGCCCGGGCCGGAGCTGATCTCGGCGACGATCGGCTTCGCGGTCGCCGCGATCCCGGAGGGCCTGCCCGCGCTGGTCACGATCACGCTCGCGCTGGGGGTGCAGCAGATGGCCCGGCGGCACGCGATCATCCGCAAGCTGCCCTCAGTGGAGACGCTCGGCTCGGTGACCCGGATCTGTTCGGACAAGACCGGCACCCTGACCACCAACGAGATGACCGTGCGCACTGTGGTCACCCGTGCCGGCGAGTACGCCGTGCAGGGCCTCGGCTACACCCCGAGCGGCGCGGTCGTGCAGAACGGCCGCGAGGTCGGGCTCGCGGCCCGGGGCGACCTGCGCGCGGTCGTCACCGCGATGAGCGTGGTGAACGACGCGGTGGTCACCGAGGTGGACGGCCGCTGGAGCCTGGTCGGGGAGCCCACCGAGGGCGCGCTGCGGACGCTCGGCATGAAGGTCGGCTTCGACCCGTCCGGCTACCCGCGCACGGCCGTGCTGCCGTTCGACTCCGCGCACAAGTACATGGCCACCGCGAATACCACGCCGGAGGGCCACCGGGTGATCCTGGTCAAGGGCGCGCCGGACCGGCTGCTGGAGCGGGCCGAGGCGCAGCTGTCGGCGTCCGGGGGGACCGAGCCGTTGGACCGCGCGTGGTGGGACGAGCGGGTGGACGCGCTCTCCGACCAGGGCCTGCGCGTCCTCGCCGCGGCGTCCCGCCCGTCGCCCCACCGCGGCACCCGCGACGCTGGCGGCCTGGACCACGACGACCTCACCGGCCTGGTGTTCCTCGGCCTGACCGGCATCGTCGACCCGCCACGGCCCGAGGCGATCCAGGCGATCGCGACCTGCCACGAGGCGGGCATCAAGGTCACGATGATCACCGGCGACCACGCCGGCACCGCGACCGCGATCAGCCGCGAGATGGGCATCTTCGACGACGCCTCCGAGTCGGCCGTGACCGGCGCCGAACTGGAGGCGGCCACCGACGAGCAGCTGCGCACGATCGTGAACCGCACCGAGACGTTCGCGCGGACCAGCCCCGAGCACAAGCTGCGGCTGGTCAAGGCCCTGCAGTCGAACGGGGAGATCGTCGCGATGACCGGGGACGGCGTGAACGACGCGCCCGCGCTGAAACGGGCCGACGTCGGCGTCGCGATGGGCATCAAGGGCACCGAGGCCACTAAGGAGGCT
>JAGQUI010000209.1 GCA_020438595.1 Propionibacteriaceae bacterium
GCAGCCTCCTCAGGGACCGGGGTGGGGGCAGGTTGAGGAGCGGCCTCCTCAGGGACCGGTTGGGTGGTGGTGGCATCTTCAAGGACCGGTTCGGTGGCGGATGTGGATCCAGCGGTCCCTGAGGAGCTCCCGAGGGGCGAGGGAGCGTCACGAAGGGCGCCGATCGCCGCGGCGATCTCGGGCGGGAGCGCCTCGACCTGCACCGGACGCGTGCCGGTGCCCAGGGCGGCCGAGGTGGCGAGTTGGGTGAAGTCGATCACAGCGCCACCAGCCGATCGTCCACCACGGCGGCGCTGACGCGCAGGCCGTCGCCGTCGAGTTCCCCGGCGAGCACGCACGGCCGGCCGCCGGCCACGGCGAGCGCCGGCCATGCCTTCTCCCCGATCACCGCGACCGAGTCGCCTGCGGCGTCGACCAGGCCGAAGCCCGTCTCCGGGCCCTTCTGCAGTTCCCCTGCCACCAGGACGGGCCACTGCGGGAGCCAGGGGTCGGCGGCCAGCGCCGTCCGCCACTGCGCCCTGGCCTGTGCCACGCTCGACCCCGTCACCGGCCAGGTCTCGAGCGGTTGCGCCTGGTCGGCCCGCGCGCCGACCACCGCGCGCAGGGCGGGGCGGCCCGGGTGGAAGTGCAGCGTCGCCTCCACCGCCGTCCCCGGGTAGAGGTTCGACGTGAGCGGGGCACCGCCGGCGGCGAAGAACATGACCAGCGCCGGCCGGCCGGACGCGAGCCCGCGCAGCCAGACCCGGCGCACCGAGACCCGGTCCTCGTCGGCGTCGCGCAGGCCGACCACGACCCACGTGTCCTGGACGCCGGGCGTGGCCAGGACGTCCTCGGAGCGCGTGCTGAACCCGAGGTGCGCCCGCACGGTCGCGACGAGGTCGTCCGGCAGCCGGTCGCGGTGCTGCCAGGCGCGCACCAGCAGGTGCAGGCGGCCGAGGCCCTCGGTGAGCCGGACCGGCCAGTCGGGGGTGCCGTCGGTGATCCCGGCCAGCTCGCGCAACCGGGTGGCCACGCCGGGCGCCTGGGCGTCGACCATCCGGGCCGCCTGCTCGAGGAACCGGCGGGTCCGGTGCCGGCTGTCGGCGGCCAGCCCCCGGCCGATCTGGTCGCGCAGGAACAGCGCGAGGTCGGCCAGGCCGGCGTCGACCCGGTCGTCCCGGTCTGCGGCCCGCTTCGCAGCGGCCTGTTCCTGTTCGGGGGTCCGTTCGGCCGCGGCGCGGGACTCCGTCCGGCGGGTCGCCTGGTCGGAGTGCCGCTGCGCCCACTCGGACGCGAAGCCGGCCGCCACCCCTTGCTCGTCGATCCGCCCCTCCGCCCACAGGTAGAGGAGCGCGACCGCGTGCTTGCACGGGAACTTGTGGGACGGGCAGCTGCACTTGTAGCGCGGCCCGGCGACGTCGATCGAGACCTGGTAGGGCGTCTTCCCCGAGCCCTGGCACCGCCCGAACAGCAGGCTGCCCGTCGCGCCGACATCGGTCCACGGGGTCGGGATGGCCAGCCGGCGCCCGGCCTTGCGCACCTGGTCGTCCGGAGCGGCGTCGTCGACCCGGTGCACGCTCCACCGGTCGTCCCCTCCAGCCACGCCCAGCACGATAGCGACCCGAGGTGACGGGGGCGGGCCACGCCGCGCGGGTGGCAGTCGTTGCACTTCGGCGCGTGACGTGGGCCCGGTTAGGGTGGCCCCCGAAGGGCGAGGAGGGGCATGGCAGGCATACCGGTCATCATCGACACCGACACCGCGCAGGACGACTGCGTCACGATCCTGCTCGGGCTGCTCGACCCGGCGGCCGACCTGCGGGCGATCACCATGGTCGCGGGCAACGTCGGCTTCGACCAGCAGGTCGCCAACGCCCACCTGACCCTGAACGTGGCGGGACGGCTCGGCCGGGTGCCGGTGCACATCGGGTGCCGGCGTCCCCTGCTGCGCGACTGGGCCTCCGCCGAGGACGTGCACGGGGACGGCTCCGGCGGGCTCTCGATGGACCTCGCCCGCGTCCGGAACGACCCCGAGCACGCCGTGAACGCGCTGCTGCGGCTCACCGCGGAGGCGCCGGGCGAACTCAACCTGATCGCGATCGGGCCGCTGACCAACATCGCCACCGCGGTGGTGATGGACCGCGAGTTCGCGTCCCGGGTGAAGAGCCTGTGGATCATGGGCGGCTCGAACAACGGGCGCGGGAACATCACCCCCAGCGCGGAGTTCAACTTCTACGTCGACCCGGAGGCCGCGCAGATCGTGCTCGACGCAGGGTTCCCGGACGTCCGGATCATCCCGTGGGCGCCGCTGACCCTGCGGGACGCCACGTTCGCCCGTCCCGACTACGACCGGCTCTGCGCGCTCGGGACGCCGCTGGCGCGGTTCTTCCAGCGGATGTGCGACGCCACCATCGACTACGACGAGTCGGTCGGCGTGGACGGCTCGACCCACCCCGACTCGCTCACGCTGGCGCTGCTGCTGCACCCCGAACTGGTGCAGGCGAGCGCGCCCTACCGGGTGGACGTCGAGACGGCGTCCGGGCTCACCCGGGGGATGTCGACGATGGCCTGGGCCAAGTTCGGCCTCGCACCCAACGCGCAGGTGGTCGAGCAGGTCGACTCCGCCGGCTTCTACGCGGTCCTGCAGCGCCTGCTCGCCACTCCGACCGAGCCCGACCTCCCGATCGCCGGCCTCGACTGACCGCGCGTCCCCCACAAACGCTCCCGAAAGTCCCAGACGCTCCCGAAATTTCGGGAGCAACGAGGAATTTCGGGAGCGTCTGTGCGAGATCGCGCGCAGATCGGGGCCGTGTCGCCCGAACGGGGGTCGCCCGAACGGGGTCTTATGTCCGGACATGCTCCAGGAGTGAAATCGACCTCGGAGGTATCACCCACCAAAGGCGCCGCCTCTTGTACAACGGCAGGACCTTGGGAGGGGATCATGCTGAGGATGGACACCTGGGAGCAAGCGGCTTCCCGCACGGCAACGCGGGTCGTGACGAGCCCGACCCACTACTTCCGGCACGCCGGCCAGAGCGCTGCGTCGCTCGCCCGGCTGATCCGTGAGCACTGCGTCGACTACCGCTGCACCGACCACGTCACCGTCTGGGCCCGAGAGGTGCGCGGCTTCGGCCCCGACCTCGTCACCGAGGACGCCTTCGAGGTGCTCGGCTGGACGACCGCCGCGATGCTGCGGACCTCGTTGTCGCGCCGACTGGACGCACTGAACCCGGTGGCCGCCTTCCGGCTGCTCGACCAGCCCGAGATCGGCGGTCTCGAGCTCTCCCACTCCGACTACGTCGTGCTGCGCAGCCGCTACGGCTTCGGCAACGAGTGGCCGGCCGAGCTGTCCGGGGCGATCTCCGGACTCGACCTCGACCTGTGGATCTCTGCGGAGCCGGCCGAGCTGGACGGCGCGGTCGCGCTCGAATTCGAGACCTACCTGCGCCGCTTCGCCGGTACCGAGATCGCCGAGTGAGACCGCACCGTACGTAAAGATACGTATCACCAGAGCGTCGTCTGGTCGCCGAGTGGTGGTCATCCGGGCTGCCTAGCGTGGCGGCCGAACCCCCAGGTGAGAGACATCGCCCGCCGTGGGCGGACCCGGGGGATTCGGTGAGGAGAACCCCATGTCCAGTCCCGTCAGGTACCTGGCCGCCCTCGCGGGCAGCGCCCTGGTGCTGACCAGCCTGGCGTCCGCCGCCCCGGTGGCCCACGCCGATGCCACGATCCAGGTCAAGGACCTGGTGCTGACGGTCGGCGCGACCTCCAGCGAGCGGGGCGTCGCCTGGCTCGGCGGAGTCGGCGTCGACGACCACATCCAGCTCACGCAGGTCACCGGTCGTTCACACCACCGGACGACGACCGTGGCGCCCACCAGCGCCGGGACCGCCGGTGAGCAGACCGGCTGGGAGTGGAACCAGGCCACCCTGCGCGGCCTGAAGACCCACACGACCTACAGCTACCGCATCTGCTCCGCCGCCGGCTCCTGCACCGACGCGCACCGGTTCCGCACCGGCAGCGCCGGCAACTTCAGCTTCCTCGTCTACGGCGACCCGCAGGTCTACGTCCAGAAGGGCGGCAACCCGACCACCGCGGTGGTCGACGGCTGGACGCAGACGCTCGCCGAGTCCACCGGTGCCTTCCCGAAGACGGCGTTCCTGCTCACCGCGGGCGACCAGGTGGACAGCTACAACGTGTCCGCGCAGCCCGCCGAGTGGGACGGCTTCCTCTCCCCGGAGCAGCTCACCACGTACGGCCTGGCGCCCAACGTGGGCAACCACGACGACGCGAGCACCACGGGCTACCTCTACGCACAGCACTTCGCCCTGCCGAACCTGAGCACGACCGGGCAGTCGGCCGCGGGCACCGGCGACTACTGGTACACCTACAACGGCGTGCTCTTCCTGAGCATCAACTCCAACAGCCTGGACTTCGCCGGCCACGAGGCCTTCCTGGAGCAGGCGGTCAAGGCGGCGCCGAAGGCCAGGTGGCGGATCCTCTCCTTCCACCACGCCCCGTTCAGTTCGGCCGACCACCCGCTGGACAGCAACGTGGCACAGATCAGGGAGCAGTTCACGCCGGTGATCAGCAAGCTCGGCATCGACCTGGTGCTGAACGGCCACGACCACGACTACACCCGCAGCTACCTGATGGACGGCGACTCGGTGGCCTCCCCCCAGGCGGGCGGCCACGTGACGGCGAAGCCGGGCCAGGTGCTCTACATCACCACCAACTCCGCCTCCGGCGGCAAGTTCTACGACCTGACCGGTCCCTACCCCTGGGCGGCGGTCACGAACCAGGCCGACAAGGCGAACTACACCAACGTGGAGGTCACCGGCGATGCTCTCGTCGTGACCACTTACGAGGTCGGCGGCTCGGTGATCGACCGGGTCACGCTGACCAGGACGAAGGCCCGGTGCGGTAGGTAACGCACCTGCGGTATCGATACCGGGTGCCGCGCGGGCCGGGGGGAGCCCCGGTGCGCGCGGCACCTGCGTCCAGCCAGTTTGCCCGTGGGGGTGTTGAACCTCGCGCCCGATGGGCATACTCCCGACATGGGACGCGACCTCGAGGCCGCCACATTCACCCGTGAGCAACGGCAGCGCTACCGGGACAAGGTGAAGACCTGCCTCGACGTGTTCGAGCAGATGCTGGCCACGAGTTCGTTCGAGTTCGACCGGCCGCAGGTCGGCATGGAGATCGAACTCAACCTGGTGGACGCCGGCTACCGACCCAGGATGGGCAACGCCGAGGTGCTCGCCGCCATCGCCGACCCCGAGTACCAGACCGAACTCGCCCGGTTCAACATCGAGTTCAACGTCGCTCCGCACGAGCTCGGCGGCGGCAGCGCGGTGACCCTCGAGCGCGATCTGCGCACCTCGCTGAACGAGGCGGAGCGGCGCTGCTCCGAACTCGGTGCTCACATCATCATGATCGGCATCCTGCCCACT
>JAGQUI010000020.1 GCA_020438595.1 Propionibacteriaceae bacterium
GGCCGGGTGGTCGCGGTCAAGGTGCGCCGGGCCTCGGCCCGGCTGGACGCGTGCACGACCGCCCACCGCACCGCCCACGAGGCCGGCATCGACTGCCCGGCCCCGCTGGCGGGACCCGCACCGATGTCCGACGACCCGCAGCTCGCCGTGCTCGCAGAGACGTGGCGGGCCGACGGGGCGATCTGGCCCTCCGAGGACCCGCCGGGGAACTACGGACGGCTGCAGGCCGCCCTGGTCACGGCGCTGGCCGGCATCGACCCCGCGCCCTTCACCCCGCCTCCCGCATGGCTGCGCTACGACCACCGGGCGGCGGGGCGGCTCTGGCCCCCGGTGACCGCCGCGCGGCGGGATCCGGAGGACGTGCAGTACGAACTGCCGCCCGGTCTGGCCGGATATGCCCACGCGGCGCGCGAGCGACTGCTCGCTGCGAGCCTGCCCGCCGTCGTGGGTCACGCCGCGCTGAGCGGGCTGCACGTCCGCTGGCTCGACGGCCCGAAGGGCGCACCGGTGGCGGTCGTGCACGGCTGGGAGGAGCTGGCGGCCCGCCCCGAGGCCGCGCTGGTGGGCTGCCTCGCGGCGAGCTTCAACGAGCTCCCCGACCAGCCGCGGATCGCCCCGGTGGTGGAGGGCGAGCGGGTGCTCGCGGCCTACCAGGCGGCGAGCGGACGGACGTTCACCACGGAGGAGGTGGAGGTCGCGTGGGCGGCCAGCGCGTGGGTCGCCTGCTACACCGCCGCCATGGAGCATGTCTCCGGGGCACCCGGGCAGGCCACCCACCAGGTGGTCACCGACGGCCAACTGCGGTTGCACCTGGCCGGCTGCTGAAACCGCGCGGGGCGGGTGTCCCGCGGGCCGTGGTGCGCCACGCCGCGGCAGCGACTCGCACCGAATCCCCCGCTGTGCTTGGCTCGAACCGTGGCGAAACCCCCGGACCAACTGCACCCGGCCGAACGGCTCATCTTCTTCACTGACGCCGTGGTGGCGATCGCGATGACCCTGCTGATCCTGCCGCTGCTGGAGTCGGTCAGCGAGGCCGGCAAGGACGGCCTGGACACCGCGGAGTACCTGGCCGAGCACAGCGGCCAGCTGATGGCGTTCGCGCTGAGCTTCGTGATCATCGCGACCTTCTGGCGCAGCCACGACCGGATCTTCCGCAACGTGGCCCGGCAGGATGCCGGGTTGCTCTGGCTCAGCGTGGCGTGGATGTTCACCATCGTCTGGCTGCCCGTGGCGACCTCGCTGGTCGGCTCGCTGGACACCGACCCGCTGCAGGTCACGGTGTACATCGGCACCATGCTCGCCACGAGCCTGCTCAACGTCGCCATCATCGCGCGGCTACGCCACCATCCCGACCTGCTCGAGGAGCCGGACGCCACCCCGCTCCCGCTGCGGACACCGGTCACGGTCTGCGCACTGTTCGCCCTCGCGCTGCTGGTGGCACTGGTTGTACCCGGCCTCGACTACTGGGCCCTGCTGCTGCTCCTGCTGAACTGGCCCGTCGAGACTGTCCTCGCCCGGCGCGACCGCAAGCAGGCCCTTCCCGATGTCACACGCGGCGGCTAGTCTGCCCGGATCACCCCGCAGCGGCCGCCACCGCTTCGATCGCGAAGGAGCCTTCGAATGCGCCGTCCCCTCCTCAACCTCCTGCTCACCGCCGTCCTCGCCTCCGGCTTCCTGGTCGCCGGGGCCACGCCTGCGCGGGCCGAGACCACAGCGGTCACCGTGGCCGGGTCGCTGCAGAGCGAACTCGGCTGCCCCGGCGACTGGCAGCCCGACTGTGCGGCCACCCACCTGAGCCCGGTCGAGGGCACCACCACGTGGCAGTCCACCTTCCACGTCCCCGCCGGGGAGTGGGAGTTCAAGATCGCCGTCAACGACAGCTGGGACACCAACTACGGCGCCGGCGGGGTCGCAGGGGGCGCGAACATCCCGCTGAGCCTGGTCGGAGCAGCCGACCTGGTGTTCAGCTTCGACTCCGACACCCACCGGATCGGCATCCAGCCGGTGAACCTGAGCGGCGCCACCACGCCGGCGGACCGCAAGCTGGCCCGGAACTCGCTGCGCCAGCCGCTCACCGACGAGCGCTACTACTTCCTGATGGCCGACCGGTTCGCCAACGGCGACACCGCCAACGACACCGGCGGGCTCACCGGTGGCCGCCTCGACACCGGCTTCGACCCCACCGACAAGGGCTTCTACCACGGCGGCGACCTCAAAGGCGTGATCAACGAACTCGACTACATCAAGGGCCTGGGCACCACCGCGATCTGGCTCACCCCGTCCTTCACCAACAAGCCCGTGCAGGGCACGGCCGGGAACGAGAGCGCCGGCTACCACGGCTACTGGATCACCGACTTCACCACGATCGACCCGCACCTGGGCACGAACCAGGACATGAAGAACCTGATCAAGGCCGCCCACGCCAGGGGCATGAAGGTGTTCTTCGACATCATCACCAACCACACCGCGGACGTGATCGACTACGCGGAGAAGACCTACACCTACATCCCGACCAGCGACCGCCCCTACACCGATGCCGACGGCAACGTCTTCGACCCGGCCGCGGTGGCCAACTCGCCGGACTTCCCCACGCTGGACGTGGACAGCTCCTTCCCCTACCACCCGGTGTTCGACACCCAGGCGGACGCGACCGCGAAGACCCCGGCGTGGCTGAACGACCGCACGCTGTACCACAACCGCGGCGACTCCACCTTCGCAGGGGAGTCCAGCGAGTACGGCGACTTCGTCGGCCTCGACGACCTGTTCACCGAGAACCCGAAGGTCGTCGACGGCATGATCGACGTCTACAAGGCGTGGGTCGACCTCGGCATCGACGGCTTCCGGATCGACACCGTCAAACACGTCGACATCCCGTTCTGGCAGGAGTTCGGCCCCGCCATGCAGGCCGAGGCGAAGCGCATCGGCAACCCTGACTTCTTCATGTTCGGCGAGGTCTACGACGCCCGTCCGTCGTTCATGAGCACGTACTCGACCACGGCGAAGCTGCCCGCGACCCTCGACTTCGGCTTCCAGGCACAGGCACAGGCGTTCGCGCTCGGCAAGGCGACCACGAGCCTTCGGGACCTCTACGCCGACGACGACTACTACACCGATACCGACTCGAACGCCTACCAGATGCCCACGTTCCTGGGGAACCACGACATGGGCCGGATCGCCTACCTGTTGCGGGCCGGCGGGATCAGCGATGACACCGACCTGATGAAGCGGGTGCAGCTGGCGGACGCCCTGATGTACCTCACCCGCGGCCAGCCGATCACCTACTACGGCGACGAGCAGGGCTTCATCGGTGCCGGTGGCGACAAGGACGCCCGCCAGGACATGTTCGCCACGCAGACCGAGCAGTACGCGACCGAGGACGTGCTGGGCGGCAGCTCCGGTTCGAAGGACCGCTTCGACACCTCGGCGCCGCTGTACCGGTTCATCCGTGGCCTGGCGAAGCTGCGGGCGGCCCACCCGGCTCTGGCCGACGGCGCGCAGGTGCACCGGTACGCCTCGTCGAAGGCCGGCATCTACGCCTTCTCGCGGATCGACTCCCGCACGGGCGCCGAGTACGTGGTGGCCCTGAACAACGCCACCACCGCGAAGAAGGCGACCTTCGACACGTTCAACGCGAACGCCCGGTTCCGGGCGCTGTACGGCGCCCGCGGATCGCTGCGCACCGGACGCAATGCACGGATCACCGTCACCGTCCCCGCACTGTCCGCGGTGGTCTACAAGACCAACAGCCGCGTGGACGTCAGCCACCGACCGCTCGCGGTCGCCGTGTCCGCGCCCGCGCCGGGTGGGGTGGTCGGCGGGCGTGCCGAGATCTCGGCCGAGCTGAACACCGACGAGTTCGCGCAGGCGAGCTTCTGGTTCCGCCCGGTCGGCACCTCTGCGTGGCAGGCACTCGGCACCGACGACAACGCCCCGTACCGGGTGTTCCACGACGTGTCCGGCTACCCGATGGGCACGCTGCTGGAGTACCGGGTCGTCGTGAAGGACGGGGCGGGGCACGTCTCGGCGTCCGCCTCCTACGGCATCGTCGGCACGCCCGAGGCGTCCGGCGGCGACACCGGCACGGTGGGTCCGATCACCCAGCCGTCCGCGGTCAGCGTGCCGGGTGACCTGAACACCGCGATGGGGTGTACCGGCGACTGGGCCCCGGCCTGTGACCAGGCCCAGCTGACCCTCGACCCCAAGGACCAGATCTGGAAGGGCAGCTACGACCTGCCGGCGGCCACCTACGCCTACAAGGCCGCGATCGACAAGTCCTGGGACGAGAACTACGGCGCCAACGCCGTGCCGAACGGGTCGAACATCTCGCTGAAGCTGACCGGTGATCCGGTCACCTTCTACTACGACCACCGCACCCACTGGGTCACCTCGGACGCCGAAGGGCCGATCATCACCGCCCCGGGCAGCTGGAACGCCGCGCTCGGCTGCGGTGCCGACTGGGCGCCGGACTGCATGCGACCGTGGCTGGAGGACCCGGACGGCGACGGCACCTACACGTGGGCGACCAGTGAGTTGCCTGCGGGCACGTACCAGTTCAAGGTCGCGCACGACCTCGGCTGGTCCGAGTCGTACCCGGCCGGCAACGTCACGGTCGACGTGCCCGCGGACGGCCTGGTCGTCCGGGTGAACTACGACCTGGCCACGCACGCGGTGTCGACGGCGGTGACGCGCCCGACCAGCGAGCCGAGCCTCGACGAGGTGCGCGGCACGTGGGTGTCCCCCGGCCTGGTCGCCTGGCCCGTCGACGCCCTGGCCGTCGACCCGTCCCGGTTGGGCTTCCGGCTGGCCTGGGGCCCGACCGGCGCGCTGGAGGTGGATGCCGAGGACATCACCGGTGGCGAGTCGGCGGTGCTCTCCTACGACCCGCGCGGGCTGCCCGACGCGGTGGTGGCCGCCCATCCGGAGCTGGCCGGCCAGCTGGCGCTGCGGGTGGACCGGGACACCTCCCGGCGGCTGCCGGGCATCGCGTCCGGTGATGTGGCGGTCGGCGTCTACTCGGGCGGCCGGCTGGTGGACGCGGGACTGGTGGACACGTCCGCGGTGGGGTGAGCCCCTTCCGGGCCACCCCGGAAAGCACTTTGGGGCGGACGGACCGATCGGTCCATCCGCCCCAAGGACGTGTGCTGCGAGCTTGTCTTCCTCAGGTCAGTCGCTCCCGGCCAACGGGCCTCGCAACAGCGAGCGGCTGCTCCCCCCCTGCACTGTTCATGCTACGGAATGGACACCCCCGGCGTCTGTCCCCCCGAAGGGGGACACGATCGGGCCGTCACTCCCCGGTTCCGGGCTGATCAGGGACCTCAATGGCCGCCTCGGACGCGGAGCCGGCCGCCGAACGGGCCCGCACCCGGCGCCGCCAGACCAGCACCGGAGCCGCGATGAGCGCGACGACGGCGGCGAACGGGAGCACGGCGCCAACGATGGTCATCAGCACCCGGCTGCTGGACACCAGGGCGTTCCAGCCGGCGAGCAGGCCGCCCAGGAAGCCGGTCGTCTCCAGTTCGCCGGCGGGCTCGGGCGTGGTCAGGCTGATCGTGATCGGCGAGCTCGCGACGCGCCCGGCCAGCGCGCGCTGCTGGGCGACCAGCGAGTCACGCTCGGAGATGCGCTGGGTGATCTGGCTCTCCAGGTCGGCGAGTTCCCGGACGGTGCCGGCCTTGCGCCACAGCTCGCGCAGCCGGGCGATCGAGTCGTTGAGGGTGTTGATCCGCGAGTCGACGTCGGCGACCTGGGTGGTCACGTCCTCCGACGAGATCACCCGGGCGGTCACCTCCCCGACCGACTTCAGCTGCTCGAGGGTGGAGTCGAGCGTCTCGGCGGGCACCGAGATCACCATGACCGAGGTCAGCCGGCGCGTGGCGTCCGCATCGACCTCGGTGACCAGGTTCTCCGCGGTGACCTGGCCGTTCATCGCCGCAGCGAGGGCGCGCAACTGCACGGCGGCCTTCTCGACGTCGGTCACGGTCAGGCCCACCTGGGCGGTCCGGGCCAGCTTGGGCGTGAGCGTCGAATCGGGCACGCCCTCCGGGGCGTTCTCGGGGTAGGTCTGGGCCTTGTCGGAGTTGTCCTCGGCCACCATCCCACCGCCCGAAGCGGGTTCGGGCAGGGAGGCGCCGGACACGCCGGAACAGCCGGCGAGAAGAACGAGGGCGGCGACGCCGGCCGCCGCGGCGAGTGCGCGAAGTGTGCTCATACCCGGTGCACGCGACCCTGAACCCGCTTCGTTGCGCGAAATCTGCGCAGCCAGGGGAACTGTTGCCGAATCGTGACCTGTACCAGACTGGGCGAATGGCGGAGCAGGTGTACGACGTGGTGGTGATCGGGGCCGGGCCGGCCGGGGAGAACGTCGCAGACTATGCGATCCGCGACTCGGGGCGGACGGCGCTGCTCGTCGAGAAGGAGCTCGTCGGCGGCGAGTGCTCGTACTACGCGTGCATGCCGAGCAAGGCGCTGCTGCGGCCCATCGAGGTGAAGGCGACAGCCGAGCACCTGGGCGGGCTGCCCGACCTGGTACCGCTCGATGCGCCGGGACTGCTGGCCCGCAGGGACGCCTGGGTCTCCCGCTACGACGACTCCGGCCAGGTCCGTTGGGCCGAGGGCGCGGGCATCGAGGTGGCGCGCGGCACCGGTCGGCTCGTCGACGAACGCCGGCTCGTGGTGTCCGGCGAGGACGGCGACCGCGAGGTCGGGGCCCGGCTGGCCGTGGTGGTGGCCACCGGCAGTGTGCCGGTGATCCCCGACGCCTTCGCCGGGCTGCATCCGTGGACGTCGCGGGACGCCACCGGCGTCGTCGAGGTGCCGACCTCGATCGCGGTCATCGGCGGCGGCGTGGTCGCCACCGAGGCGTGCGGCTGGCTCGCCGCGCTGGGCTCGAAGGTCACGCTGGTCGTGCGCGGCGACCGGGTGCTGCGCCGGTCGGAACCGTTCGCCTCCGACCTGGTGGCCGAGGGGCTGCGCCGGGCCGGGGTGGACGTCCGGTTCGGCGCCCGGATCGGGTCCGCCGCCCGGCTCGACGCGGCCGACACCGGCCTGGGCCACGTGCACGGAGGCCCGGTGCGGCTGGAGATCGACGGGCAGGCGCAGGAGTTCGCCGAAGTGCTGGTGGCCACGGGCCGGCGCCCGGCCACCGACCAGTTGGGGCTGGAGGCGGTCGGGCTCACCCCCGAGCAGTTCGCCCGGCCCGACGCCCGCCCGGACTGGCTGTACGCGGTGGGCGATGCGAGCGGCGCGGCCCCACTCACCCACTGGGGCAAGTACGAGGCCCGGCTGGTCGGCGACCGGATCGCCGCCCGCGCCGAAGGCCGGCCCGACCCTGCCGTACCCGCCGACGTTCCGGTCCCCCAGGTCGTGTTCACCGATCCTCAGGTGGCCGAGGTGGGCCTCACCGAGGCCGCCGCCCTCGCCGCCAACCGCGCCGTGGAATGCGTGCAGGTGGCGCTGACCAGCGCGTCCGGATTCGGCCTGCTGCGCGACGACGCCGAGGGCCAGGCGAAGCTGGTCCTCGAGGCCGGCACCGGGCGCCTGCTCGGCGCAACCTTCGCCGGCCAGGAGGTGGCCGAGCTCGTGCACGCCGCCACGGTCGCGATCGTCGGACGCCTGAGCGCCGACCAGCTCTGGCACGCCGTCCCGTCCTACCCGACGGCGAGCGAGGTCTGGCTGCGGCTGCTGGAGGCCTACCGGGCACGCTGAGCCTCCCTCGGTGGCAGGCGCCACTCGCCCAGCGGGGTCTGGGCGAGGAAGCCGCGTTCGGCCAGCTGGTCGAGCAACGCGAGGCACCGCGGCACGCTGAGGCCCGCCCGCAACGCGAGGTCGCCCGCGGGCACGCTCCCGCGTCCGGGCACCGCCTCGAACACCCGCAATTCGTCGGCGTCCAGCTCGTCGGTCGCCCGGCGCTCCCCCGGCGGCCGCGGGTTCGCCCGGCCCAGCGGGGAGAGCAGTTCCAGCACGTCCGGCGCGCCCGCGACCAGCACGGCCTCGGCCTCGCGGATGAGCCGGTGCGGAGTGACCGAGGTCGCGCTCGTCACCGGCCCGGGCACGGCCATCACCACCCTGCCCAGGGCGTTCGCCCAGGTGACGGTATTCCTCGCCCCCGACCGTGCCGCCGCCTCGACGAGGACCGTGCCCGGGGCCAGCGCCGCGATCAGGCGATTCCGGGCCAGGAACCGCACCCTGGTCGGATGCTCTCCCGGGGCGAGTTCGCTGACCAGCAGGCCGCTCTCGGCGATCCGCTCGAACAGCGGGCGGTGACCACCCGGATAGGGCTGGTCGAGGCCACCGGCGAGGACGCACACGCTGGGCGTACGGCCGGCGAGACAGCCACGGTGCGCCGCGGCATCGATGCCGTAGGCGCCGCCGGAGACGATGCAGCGGCCCGCGTCGGAGAGCTCGGCACCGAGATCGGCCGCCACCGTGTCGCCGTACGCCGTCGACGCGCGCGAACCCACGACCGCCACGCCCGATCCGGTGAGCGCCGCGAGGTCCCCCGCCCCGGCGACCCAGAGCCCGAGCGGCTCCCCCGACAACTCGTTCACCGGTTCGCAGCCGGCCAGGTCGGCCAGCGCGGGCGGCCACTCGGCATCACCCGGGACCAGGAACCGCAGGCCCTCGGCCCTCGTCCGGGACGCCAGCTCGCCCGGCCGCAGCCGCCGCGCCCTCTCGGCGATGGGCAGGTCGCCCTCGGCGCGGAGCAGTCCCGCCCACACCTCCTCCGCCCCGAACTCTGCCACCGCCCCGGCCAGGACCGGGTGGCCCGGTTCGACGACGGCCGTGAGGCACATCCGCGCGATCCGTTCGTCCATCACGCCGCCTCCGTCCCGTTCTCGCCGCGCCGCATCGCCAGCGCCGTGTGCAGGTGCTCCCGGCTCGGCCGACCGGCGCCGGCCAGGTCGGCCACTGTCCACGCCAGGCGCAGCACCTTGTCGACCCCCCGGGCGGAGAGGCGGCCCCGTGCCACCGCCACATCGAGCAGCTCGGAGCCCTCCGGCAGCGGCAGCCGCTTGCGCAGCGCCGGGCCGGGCACCTCGCCGTTCGTGCGCCAGCCGCTCGACTCGAGTCGGTGCCGCTGCCGCTCGCGGGCAGCCAGCACCCGCTCCGCCACCACCCGGGAGCTCTCGCCCGGTTCGTAGCGCCGTTCGAGGAAGGCGGCCCGTACCGGCCTGAGTTCCTGGTGGATGTCCACCCGGTCGAGGATCGGCCCCGACACCCGGGACGCGTACCGCCGCACCGCCATCGGTGGGCAGCGGCAGTTCCCTCCCGGCGTGCCCGCCATCCCGCACGGGCACGGGTTGGCGGCCAGCACCAACTGGAAGCGCGCCGGGTAAGTGGCGGTGGCCACCGCACGGCCCAGCACGATCCGGCCCGACTCCAGAGGCACCCGCAACGCCTCCATCACCCGCGGGCTGAACTCCGGGGCCTCGTCCAGGAACAGCACCCCCAGATGGGCTCGCGACACCGCACCCGGCACCGCGATCCGGGCGCCGCCGCCGACCAGGCTCGCCAGGGACGCCGAGTGGTGCGGGTCGGCGTACGGAGGCCGCCGGACCAGCCCTCCGTCCAGGTTGATGCCCGCCAGCGAGTGCACGGCCGACACCTCCAGCGCCTCGCCCACATCGAGGTCGGGCAGCAGGCCCGGCAACCGCTCCGCCAGCAGGGTCTTGCCCACCCCGGGCGGGCCGTGCAGGTAGAGGTGGTGGCGTCCGGCCGCCGCCACCTCCAGCGCCCACTTGGCCTCCACCTGGCCCGCCACATCGGCGAGGTCGAGGGGTGGCCCCGCCGCCGCCTGCGCGGCCGGTGGCGGCACCTCGGTGGCGCCCGGCCCGCCGGTGAGCACGTCGAACAGGTCGGACAGGTCGGCGGCCCCCGCGATGGAGAGCCCGGTGACCAGCGACGCCTCCCGCAACTGCGCCGCCGGCACCACCACCCGGCCGAAGCCCCGGCCCGCCGCGGTGAGCAGGGCAGGCAACAGGCCGCGCACGGCCCGCACCCGCCCGTCCAGCCCCAGTTCGCCGAACAGCGCCAGCCCCTCCAGCGCCTCCGGATCGAACTTCCGGCCCGCTGCGGCCACCGCGGCCGCGATCGCGAGGTCGTAGTGCGAACCCGCCTTCGGCAACGTGGCCGGGGACAGGTTGATCGTGACCGGGTCGGACGGCCAGCCGAAGCCGGCCGATGCCATGGCCGCTCGGCACCTGTCCCGAGCCTCGTACAGCGCCGCGTCCGGCAGGCCCACCATCGTGGTGCGCGGCAGCCCGCTGCTGATCGCTGCCTCGACCTCCACCATCGTGCCCTCGATGCCGACCAGGGCCACCGACCAGGCCCGCGCCTGGCTCATCGGCCGATCCCGGGCACGTGGGTGATCACCGGGGCGGTGTCGCGGGCGAGCAGCACGCCGACACCGTCGAACCGCACGTGCCGCACCGGACCGGGCTGCGCCCGCAGCCAGTGCAGTGCCACCTCGCGGAGCTTGGCCACCTTCCGCGCGGTGATCGCCTCCAGCGGCGGGCCGAAACCCAGCCCGCTGCGGCACTTCACCTCGCAGAACACCACCACCGGTTCCGGACCCGGCTCCAGCGCCACGATGTCGAGTTCTCCCACCGGGCACCGCCAGTTGCGGTCCAGGATCCGCCAGCCCAGCCGCTCCAGGTGCGCGGCCGCCAGCTCCTCCCCGACGTGCCAGACCTCAGCCCTGCCCACTGCCACCACCTCCCGGTGTGCACTATCGGCAGCGGGCGCGCGGAACGTTCACCCGGGATCGCCGGGTGTGGACAAGTCGGGGGTTGTGGACGACGCCCTTCGTGACGCGCCCTCGTCCCTCGGACGCTCGCCTTCGTGGCGCGCCCCGGTTCCCAGGCCCTCAGGGACCGGCCTGCGGGCCTCAGAGGTTGTCGGGGACCTTCAGGTCGCTATGCGCGATCTCCTCGATGGAGACGTCGCGGAAGGTGAGCACCTTCGCGCTCTTCACGAAGCGGGCCGGCCGGTACATGTCCCAGACCCAGGCGTCGCCCATGGACACCTCGTAGTACACGTCGCCGCCCTCGGTGCGGACCTTCAGGTCGACCGCGTTGCACAGGTAGAAGCGCCGCTCGGTCTCCACGGCGTAGGTGAAGATGCCGACGACGTCCTTGTACTCCTTGTACAGCTGCAGTTCGAGTTCGGATTCGTACTGCTCAAGGTCCTCGGCGCTCATAACGAGTTCACCTTAATCGCTCGCCGGACGTTGTCGAAGCACATCCGGTGAATGCCGCTCGGCCCGTACGCGTCCAGCCGTTCCTGGTGCAGCGGGGTGCAATACCCCTTGTGGATGTCGAAGGCGTAGTCGGGCAGCTCGTCGTGCCAGCCGGCCATGATCCGGTCCCTGGTCACCTTGGCCACCACGGACGCCGCCGCGACGCACGCGGCCACCCGGTCGCCCTTCCAGATCGCCAGGCTCGGCATGCCCAGACCGTCCACGCTGAACCCGTCGGTGAGCGCGAACTCGGCCGCCGGACGCAGCCGCAGCAGCGCCCGCCGCAGACCCGCCAGGTCCGCCTGGTGCATGCCCAGCGCGTCGCACTCGTCCGCCTCCACGCTGACCACGGCCCACGCCAGGGCCCGGTCCACGATCTCGGCGTAGGCGCGTTCCCGCGCGGCGGGCGTGAGCAGCTTGGAGTCGGCCAGCCCGGGGATCTCCCCCGCCCGGCCGGGACGCAGGATCACGGCACCGGCGACCAGCGGTCCCGCGCAGGCCCCGCGGCCCGCCTCGTCCGCGCCGGCGATCAAGTCGAAGCCGCCCCGGCGGAGCGAGGCCTCATAGGCGTAGATGCCGGCGTCCCGGCGCACCACGACCGCCACCGGGTCAGCACACGACCTTCGGCCCGGTCAGCACCGGGGCGTCGGGTGGGGTGCCCCCGGCGGGGATGTTCTCGAACGTACGTGGCCGGCTGATCCCGTGGAAGCGGTCGAAGGGGTACACGACCGCGATCGCGGTGCCCACGATGTTCTCGACCGGAATGAAGGCCATCGACCCCGCCGGCTCGCCGTCCGTCGGGTCGTTGAGGTGGCAGCGGGAGTCCGCCGAGTCGTTGCGGTGGTCGCCCATCACGAACACGGTGCCCGCCGGCACCACCACGTCGAAGGAGACCGACGACGGCTCCACCTGCCGGCCGGTGACAGGATCGGTGTAGAGGTACTCGCCCTCGTTGAGCGCGGTGCCGTTCACGGTCACCCGGCCGCGGGCGTCGCAGCAGGTGACGTGGTCGCCCTCGACGCCGATCACCCGCTTGATCAGGTGGTTCGAGCTCTCGTCCGGCGCCAGGCCGACGAAGATCAGCGCCTTCTTCACCGGGTCGTCCTCGACCTTCGCGGGGGCGAGCCAGTCCTCGGTGTCGCGGAAGACGACGATGTCGCCGCGCTGGAAGCCCACGATCTTCTGGACGGCCACCCGGTCGCGGATCAGCAGGGTGTTCTCCATCGACCCGGACGGGATGACGAACATCTGGGCGACGAACAGCCGCAGCAGGGTGGACGCGACCAGCGCGCCGACGACCACGATCGCGATCTCACGCAGCCAGCTGGCGGCGGTCCACCACGCATCGTGGCGGCCACCGCCGCTTTGTGTGGATGCGCTCACCGCAACCTCTCCCTAGACGTCCCCGACCACCCTACGGCCACCGCAGGACGCCCAGCGCCTCAGCGGTCGCGCTTCTCCTTGATCTTTGCAGCCTTGCCGCGCAGACCACGGAGGTAGTACAGCTTGGCGCGTCGCACGTCGCCCAGCCGCTCGACCTCGATCTTCTCGATGATCGGGCTGTGCAGCGGGAAGGTGCGCTCCACGCCGGTGCCGAAGCTCACCTTGCGGACGGTGAACGACTCGGTGATGCCCGAGCCGGTGCGCGCGATCACGGCGCCGGCGAAGACCTGGATCCGGGAGCGGTTGCCCTCGATGACCCGCACGTGCACCTTCACCTGATCGCCGGGCCGGAAGTCCGGCACGTCGTCGCGCAGTGCAGCCTTGCCGATCTGCTCAACCAGCTGATTCATCCCGATGTCCTCGCCAGTGCCACAGGTCACTTCGTCTCGTGTGTCTTTCGTATCCGCCGGCGCCTTCCCCCTGTGGCAGGAGCGCTCGCGGCACAACGACTGACAAGTCTGCCACACCGGTGCCGCGTCTGGACAATCGGCTCAGCCTGCCGCATCCACCGCCGGTCGCGTCCCGGCTCCGGGCAGCAGGCCGAGCTTCTGCCAGATCTTCCGGGACATGCCGTTGGTGAGGTTCTCGATGTCGGAGATCGTGGCCAGCACGGCGGGGTCGGTGCTGCGCTCGGCATGGACGGCCGCCGTCTTCGCCACCAGCGACAGCAGCTCCGAGCAGTAGTCGAGGTAGTTCGCCATCTCGGTCGGGTCCAGGCCGACCCGGACCGAACGCGGGGTCGGCGGTAGGCGTCCGCGAACCGCTCCGGATCCTTGGTCAGCTGGTGCATGTCGATCACGTGGGCCAACGACCGCAGCCGGTGCAGTTCGCCCAGGATCCGGGACCGTTCCAGGTGGGTCGGCAGCAGCCACAGGAAGACCACGGCGATGCCGACGTAGACGACGTCGTTGACCACCGTCTCCACCCCGGACAGCCAGCTCAGCGCGGTGCCTCCGGTGGACGCGAGTTCGACCACCGCGGCCACCAGCGAGGCGGCCGTCAGCACAACCAGCGCCACGATCAGGACCAGACCGGCCACCCGCAGCACCCGGATCGGCGCGGTGCGCGCTGCGGCCCGTTCCACGTCGGACGCCACGTCCACCAGCCGGCCGGCCACCCGGCCCAGGTTGCGGTCGGGGAACCGGGCCTGGATCCGCGCCTGCAGGCGCCGGGCCGTCGCCACCACCGCGTCCGCCTCGAGCCTCTCGTAGGCCATCCGCCCTCCCCTCGTCCCTGCGGCGACGATCTTCCCACCGCGGAACGGGCCCCGGAGCAGAACTCCGGGGCCCGTGAGCTGTGGTGACTACTTGCCGTCGCGCTTGAACAGCGAGGCGATCAGGTCGCGGTTGAGCTGGCTGATCGTGTCGAACGGGATCTGCTTGGGGCAGACCTCGGCGCACTCGCCGATGTTCGTGCAGCCGCCGAAACCCTCGGCGTCGTGCTGCGAGAGCATCTTCTTCACCCGCAGGTGCCGTTCCGGCTGGCCCTGCGGGAGCATCGCGAGGTGGGTGATCTTCGCGGCCGTGAACAGCATGCCCGAGGAGTTCGGGCAGGCCGCCACGCAGGCGCCGCAGCCAATGCAGGTGGCCGCGTCGAAGGCCCGGTCGGCCTTCAGCTTGCCGACCGCGTTGGCGTGCGCGTCGGGGGCCGAGCCGGTGCTCACCGACACGTAGCCGCCGGCCTGGATGATCCGGTCGAACGCCGAGCGGTCGACGACCAGGTCCTTGATCACCGGGAACGGGCCCGCCCGCCACGGCTCGACGTCGATCACGGCGCCGTCCTCGAAGGACCGCATGTGCAGCTGGCAGGTGGTGGTCGGCACCGGCGAGTCGCCACGACCGTGAGCGGTGCCGTTGATCACCACGCCACACATCCCGCAGATTCCCTCGCGGCAGTCGTGGTCGAAGGCCACCGGCTCCTCGCCCTTGACCGTGAGGTCCTCGTTGAGCAGGTCGAGCATCTCCAGGAACGACATGTCCGGGGAGACGTCCTGCACCTGGTAGGTGACCATGCGCCCCTCAGAGGCGGCGTTTGCTTGGCGCCAGACGCGCAGGGTGACGTTCACTTGTAACTCCGTTGCTTCAGCTCGATGGCCTCGTAGACCAGTTGTTCCTTGTGCAGGACGGGCTTCTCGCCGGTACCGGTGAACTCCCAGGCCCCGACGTAGAGGAACTCGTCGTCGTGGCGCAGCGCCTCGCCGTCCTCGGTCTGGCTCTCGGCCCGGAAGTGGCCGCCGCACGACTCGCGACGGTGCAGCGCGTCCACGCACATCAGCCGGCCCAGTTCGAAGAAGTCGGCCACCCGGCCGGCCCGCTCCAGGGTCTGGTTGAAGTCCTCGTTCACGCCGGTCACCTTGACGTTGGCCCAGAAGTCCTTCTGCAGCTCGTCGATCTTGCCGATCGCCGTCTTCAGGCCCTCCTCGGTGCGCTCCATGCCGCAGTACTCCCACATGATGTGGCCGAGTTCCTTGTGGAAGGAGTCGACCGTGCGGGTGCCCTGCACCGCGAGCAGCTTCTCGACCCGCCCCTTCACCTCGTCGACGGCCTCGGCCACGGCGGGGTGCGTCGCGTCGAGCTTCTCGTACGGCGCGGCGGCCAGGTAGTCGTTGATCGTGTTGGGCAGGACGAAGTAGCCGTCGGCCAGGCCCTGCATCAGGGCCGAGGCACCCAGGCGGTTCGCTCCGTGGTCGGAGAAGTTCGCCTCACCGGTCACGTACAGGCCGGGGATGTTGCTGGACAGGTCGTAGTCGA
>JAGQUI010000210.1 GCA_020438595.1 Propionibacteriaceae bacterium
TCGGCAGGTCGCCGGAAAGGACGATCCGGTTCCGCGAGCGCTCCGTCTCCGGGTCGGGGATCGGGATCGCCGACAACAACGCCTGGGTGTAGGGGTGCACCGGGTGGGTGTACACCTCGTCCACGTCACCGATCTCGACGATCGAGCCCAGGTACATCACGGCCACGCGGTCGGCGATGTGCCGGATCACCGCGAGGTCGTGCGCCACGAACAGGTAGGACAGGCCGAGCTTGCCCTGCAGGTCCTGCAGCAGGTTGATCACGCCGGCCTGGATCGACACGTCGAGCGCGGAGACCGGCTCGTCCAGCACCATCACCTTCGGCTCCAGCGAGAGGGCCCGGGCGATCCCGATCCGCTGCCGCTGGCCGCCGGAGAAGTGCTGCGGGTACCGGTCGGCGTGGCTCGGCTCCAGCCCGACCAGCCGGAGCAGGTCGTGGACGCGGGTGTCGATCTCGTCCTTCTTGTAGCCGAACACGCCCATCGGCTCGGCGATGATGTCGAAGATCGGCAGCCGCGGGTCCAGCGAGGCCATCGGGTCCTGGAACACCACCTGCAGGTTGCGCCGCAACTGCTTGCGCTCGCGCCGGCTCAGCTTCGAGGTGTCCCGGCCGAGCACGTTCACCGTGCCCGCCGTCGGGGTGCCGAGGTTCAGGATCTCGAGCAGCGTCGTCGACTTGCCGCAGCCCGACTCCCCGACCAGGCCGAGGGTCTCCCCCTCCCGCACGTCGAGGTCGATGCCGTCCACCGCGTGCACGGTGCCGACCCGGCGCCGGTAGATCGCGCCCTTCATCAGCGGGTAGTGCCGCTTCAGGCCCTCCAGCTCCAGCACCACCGGACGCTGCTCACGCGGTACCTCGGCCAGGTCGGACTCGGTGAGTTCCGGGGCGGGGAACAGGTCCGAATGCCCCGCGCCGACCAGGTCGTCCAGCCGGTGGCAGGCGGCGAGGTGGTCCATCGAATCGGTCGGCTCGAGCTCCGGCTCCACCTGCGAGCACTGCTCGACAGCCTTCGGGCAGCGCGGCACGAACGGGCAGCCGGGCGGCAGGTCGACCACGGACGGCGGGTTGCCCTCCAGCACCGGCAGCGCACCCTCGCTGGCCTGGTCCAGGCGTGGCACCGTGCCCAGCAGGCCGATCGTGTAGGGCATCCGCGGGGCGTAGAAGATGTCGTCCACCGAGCCCTGCTCGACCGGGCGCCCGGCGTACATCACGACCACGCGCTCGGCCATGCCGGCGACGATGCCCAGGTCGTGGGTGATCATGATGATCGCCGCGCCGGTCTCCTTCTGGGCGGCCTTGAGCACCTCCAGCACCTGCGCCTGGATCGTCACGTCCAGCGCCGTGGTGGGCTCGTCGGCGATGATCACGTCGGGGTCGTTCGCGATCGCCATCGCGATCATCACCCGCTGCCGCATGCCGCCGGAGAACTCGAACGGGAACGACTTCGCCCGCACCTTCGGGTTCGGGATGCCGACCAGGTCGAGCAGCTCGACGGCCCGGTCCCAGGCCTTCGACTTGCTGATGTCGTAGTGGGCCTGGATCGCCTCCACGATCTGGTCGCCGATGGTGTACACCGGCGTCAGCGCCGACAGCGGGTCCTGGAAGACCATCGCGACGTCGCGTCCGCGGATCTTCGACATCGCCTCGTCGGCGTTGCCGAGCAGTTCCTCGCCGTGCAGCTTGATCGACCCCTCGATCCGGGTCGTCGGCGGGTGCAGCCCCATCACGGCCAGCGACGTGACGGACTTGCCCGAGCCGGACTCACCCACGATCGCCATCGTCTCGCCCGCGGCGAGGTCGAAGCTGAGGCCGCGGACGGCCCGCACCGGGCCAGCCTCGCTCGGGAACGTGACGCGCAGGTCGCGCACGCTCAGGACGGTGTCGCCGGCCCTGGTCCGGCGTTCCTTCACCTGGGTCTGGATGCTCACTGATCGGCCCCCTCGGAGGTGGTTCGGTGAATCATGCCTGGCCTCCGGAGGCGGAACTGGGGTCGAGGGCGTCACGCAGGCCGTCGCCGACCGCGTTCACGCACATGACCAGGAACACCAGCACGGCGGCCGGGCCGAGGAAGATCCACGGGTAGGTGGTGGCCATCCGGGCCCCCTCGCCGATCAGCGTGCCCAGCGAGGTGTCCGGCGAGTGCACGCCGAAACCGAAGTAGGACAGGCCGGTCTCGGCGAGGATCGCGTAGCCGACGTTGAGCGTCGCGTCGATGATCAGCAGCGAGGACGCGTTGGGCAGGATGTGCCGCAGGATGATCCGGCCGGACGGCAGGCCCATGAACCGGGCGGCCTGCACGTACTCGCGCTCGCGGATGGACAGGGTCAGCGAGCGCACGACGCGGGCCGACAAAGGCCAGGCGAAGGCGGCCAGCAGCACCACCAGGAGCAGCCAGCTCGAGTCGCTGTCGGGGGCTCCCCGGGACGCGATGGCGACCAGGAAGAAGCTCGGCACGACCAGCAGCAGGTCGATGATCCACAGCGCCGTCTTCTCCCACCAGCCGCCCAGGTAGGCCGCCGACGCGCCGACCAGCGCGGCGATCGAGGTGGACAGCACCGCCACCAGCAGGCCGATCAGCAGCGACTTGCCCAGGCCCCGGATGGTCAGGGCGAGTACGTCGCGTCCGGCCTGCGTGGTGCCCAGCACGTGCGCGGAGTCCGGCGCGGTAAGGAAGGCGTTGATGTCGATGTCGTCGTACTTCCAGTACACGAAGGCGCCGCCGAAGACCGCGAGGAAGGCGAGGAACAGGATGCCGAGCGCCCCGATCACCGCCGTCTTGTTGCGCAGGAACCGGCGCAGGATCAGCCGGCCGCGGGAGAGGCGCTTCTGCGGCTTGAGCGCGGTTGCGGAGAGGGCCTCGACCTCGGTCGCGTCTGCGGCAGTCATTCGGGGCCCCCGCAGGGTTGTTCGGGGGAGCGCAGCGGAGGAGAAGAACTCTGTGGGGTGTTCATCCCAGCCTCACTCTCGGGTCGAGGATCGCGACCATGATGTCGGAGAGCACCGCGCCGGACAGGACGCAGACGCCGGCGAACGCGGTAACCGCGACCACGCCGTTCACGTCCATGTTGTTGATGGTGTCGATGCCGTACTGGCCGATGCCGGGGAAGCTGAAGATGCGTTCGGTGAAGGTCGCCCCGACGAACATCGTGGCCACGCTGAACGCCACGTAGGTGCCGGTCGGGATCAGGGCCGTGCGGAGCGCGTGCTTCATCACGGCTCTCCGTTGTCGCAGGCCCTTCGCGCGCGCCGTCCGGACGTAGTCGGCGCCCAGGGAGTCGAGCATCAGGTTGCGCTGGATCCGGCTCATCGAGGCGGCGCCGATCACGATCAGCACCAGCGTCGGCAGGAACAAGTGTTGTAATCGGTCGACGAGCGCCGCGAGCGGGTAGTCGCCCACCTCGCCGGTCTCACCGATGAACTCGAAGGTGCGGGTGCCGGTCACGTTGTTGAACCAGGTCGCGCCGATCTGGGTCAGGTGGCCGATCACGAACGCCGGGGTCGAGATGATCAGCAGCGACAGGGCGGTGACCACGCGGTCGCTCACCTTGTACTGCCGGGTGGCCGTCCAGGCGCCGGCAGCGATGCCGATGAACAGGCCGGCCAGGGTGCCGATCAACAGCAGCCGCAGGCTCACCCACATGCGGACGGCGATCTGCTCGTTGACGCTGACCCCCATCGGCGAGTAGCCCCAGTTCCAGTGCAGGACCACGTCGCTCAACCACGTCCAGTAGCGCTCCAGGAGCGGCACCTGGTCGCTGAGGTTGTACTGGCGCAACTGCGCATCGATGACCTCGGGGTCCACCGGCGGCTGCCGGACGGCCCACAGCGAGGCCGGGTTCAGCTGCGTCGCGGCCAGGAAGTAGGTCAGCGACACCGCGACGTAGAGCAGGACGACGTAGTTCAACGCGCGCTTGCCGATGTAGCGAAGCATGCAGGGAACGTAGCGCAGGCCGCGGACTTCCCCAAACGAATCAGCGTGCCGGACTGCGCAGGTTCACCACCACCGTGCCGAGCAGCAGGTCGTTCAGGGCCCTGCGTTCGGCCCCGATCACGATGGTCGGCAGCACCACCGAGATCATCGCCGCGCGGGCGATCGCCCGCAGCCAGCCGAGCCGCTGCCCGTCCAGCCGGACGATGCCGATCCGGGCGATCAGCTGGCCGAAGCTGCTCCCGGTGAGGGCGGTCAGCACGGTGCTCTCGACGAAGTAGGTCGCGAGCACCATCCAGGCCCGCCAGCCGCTGTCCCGCAGCACGCCGACCCCGAACAGGAACACCGCGACCGCCATGCATGCCGCCCAGTCGAGCACCAGGGCGGCGATCCGGGCCCACCAGGTGGCCAGCGACCCGCGTCCGTGTTCGGGCAGGCCGATGCTGGCGCCCGGGTAGGCGTCCGCCGGTTCGGGATCGGTCACGGGTGGAGCCTAGCGAGCGGGACAGTCCGTGGACGCCCGGAGCGTCCGGCGTCCACGCTGGCATCCTTTCGGCAACGACATCAGGCGTTGCCGGGAGCCCCGGGACAGCGCGTTACGCCGCTGAAACGTGGACGCAACCCGGTGGTTACGGCTGTTGCCTAGCGTGTGCAGAGTTCAATTCCCTGACTTGTGGAGGAAAGATGTTCCAAGGCGCCGACGACCTGTTGGCCTACATCAAGGACGAGGGTGTCGAGACCGTCGACGTCCGCTTCTGCGATCTTCCCGGTGTGATGCAGCACTTCACCGTGCCCGTCGACTTCTTCGACGCGGACGTGTTCGAGAACGGCCTGTCCTTCGACGGTTCCTCGATCCGTGGTTTCCAGAAGATCCACGAGTCCGACATGACCCTGATGCCGGATGCGACCACCGCGTTCATCGACCCGTTCCGGAAGTCGAAGACCCTCGCGGTGAACTTCTTCGTGCACGATCCGCTGACCAAGGAGCCCTACAGCCGCGACCCGCGCAACATCGCGCGCAAGGCCGAGAACTACCTGGCCTCGACCGGCATCGGCGACACCGCGTTCATGGGCCCGGAGGCCGAGTTCTACGTGTTCGACTCGGTGCGCTTCGAGACCAAGCAGAACGCCGGCTACTACTACATCGACTCCGAGGCCGGCGCCTGGAACACCGGTGCGGAGGAGGACGGCACCGGTCGCGGCAACCGTGGCTACAAGGTGAAGTACAAGGGCGGCTACTTCCCGGTGTCGCCGGTCGACCACTTCGGTGACCTGCGCGACGACATGGTGCGCAACCTGATCAACGCCGGCCTGAGCATCGAGCGGGCGCACCACGAGGTGGGCACCGCCGGCCAGGGCGAGATCGCGACCAAGTTCGACTCCATGCTGGCCGCGGGCGACAACCTGATGAAGTACAAGTACATCATCAAGAACACGGCGTGGGCCGCGGGCAAGACCGCCACCTTCATGCCGAAGCCGATCTTCGGCGACAACGGCTCG
>JAGQUI010000211.1 GCA_020438595.1 Propionibacteriaceae bacterium
CACTCCCGGCCACAACTGACGGGCGCGGTCCAGTGCCGGCAGCCAGCCCCGGTCGAGGCTGGCCGGGTTCCCGGCCACCTTGCGCCCCGCGACCAGCCAGGGCTGCCGGTAGCGCGCCACGCTCACCCCGGACGCCGGCAGCTCGCGGGCCAGGAGGTCCAGGTCCCAGGCGTCCGCTCCGCCGCCCGCACCGTGCCCGAGCAGCAGGGCGGCCACCGGCGCGGCCGCGGCGTCGAGCAGCAGTTCGACGGGCCCGTCCGGCGTCTCGACGGCAACCGCTTCGCTCATGGGTCCAGTCTCGCCGATCCCGGCGCCCGACGTGGCATGCTGAGGCAGACACCGCAGCCAGGAGCGCAGATGGACTTCTACAACCTGTACGCCCACGGGTTCGCCCGGGTGGCCGCGTGCACGCTGCCGATCACCATGGTCCAGCCGCGCGCGAACGCCGAAGCGGTGCTCGCGCAGGCCCGCGTGGTCGCGGACGCCGGCGCCTGCCTGGCCGTGTTCCCCGAACTCACCCTCACCGGCTACTCGATCGAGGACCTCCTGCTGCAGGACACCGTGCTCGACGCCACCCAGGACGCACTGGCCTGGCTCGTGCCGCAGACCGAGCACCTCGGCTGCATCGTCGTGGTCGGCGCTCCCCTGACCAGCCTGAACCGCATCTACAACTGCGCGGTCGTGATCCACCGCGGCCAGATCCTCGGCGTGGTGCCGAAGTCGTACCTGCCCACCTACCGGGAGTTCTACGAGCGCCGCCAGATCGCCCCGGGCGACGACGTCACCGGCGAGATCCGGGTGGCCGGCGAGGACGTGCCGTTCGGCTCCGACCTGCTCTTCGCCGCCGACGACGTGCCCGGGTTCGTGCTGAACGTCGAGGTCTGCGAGGACATGTGGGTGCCGGTGCCGCCGTCCGCGGAGGCCGCCCTCGCCGGCGCAACCGTGGTCGCGAACCTGTCCGGCTCCCCGATCACCGTCGCGAAGGCGGACGAGCGCAAGCAGCTGTGTGCGTCCGGGTCGTCCCGGCTGATCTGCGGCTACGTGTACGCGGCGGCGGGCGAGGGCGAGTCGTCCACCGACCTGTCCTGGGACGGCCAGACGCTGGTCTACGACCAGGGCGTGCTGCTCGCCGAGTCGGAGCGCTTCCCGAAGGGCGCCGGCGCGTCCATCGCCGACCTCGACCTGGGCACCCTGGTGCAGGACCGGCTCCGGCAGGGCACCTTCGACGACAACCGGCGTGCCCACGCCGAACGGGTGAACGAGTACCGGACGGTGACCTTCGAGCTCGCTCCCCCGTCCGGCGACCTCGGGCTGCGGCGCCCGGTGGCCCGGTTCCCGTTCGTGCCCGCCGATCCCGCCCGGCTCGCGCAGGACTGCTACGAGGCCTACAACATCCAGGTCAGCGGACTGGAACAGCGGCTGAAGGCGATCGGGCAGCCGAAGGTCGTGATCGGGATCTCCGGCGGCCTCGACTCGACGCACGCCCTGATCGTCGCGGCCCGCGCGATGGACCGGCTCGGCCGGCCGCGCACCGACATCCTCGCGTTCACGATGCCGGGCTTCGCCACGTCCGCCCACACCAAGGGCAATGCGACCGCCCTGGCCCACGCGCTCGGGGTGAGCTTCGCCGAGCTGGACATCACCGACACCGCCCGGCTGATGCTGAGGCGGATGGAGCACCCGTTCGCCGACGGTGATCCTGTGTATGACGTCACGTTCGAGAACGTGCAGGCGGGCCTGCGCACCGACTACCTGTTCCGGCTGGCCAACCAGCGCGGCGGCATCGTGCTCGGCACCGGCGACCTGTCCGAACTGGCGCTGGGCTGGTGCACCTACGGGGTCGGCGACCAGATGTCGCACTACAACGTGAACGGCGGGGTGCCGAAGACGCTGATCCAGCACCTGATCCGCTGGGTGATCAGCTCCGGGCAGTTCGACGAAGCGGTCGGGGTCACGCTGCAGGCCGTGCTCGACACCGAGATCACCCCAGAACTGGTGCCGGTGGGCGAGGGCGAGACGCCGCAGTCGACACAGGCCACGATCGGCCCGTACAGCCTGCAGGACTTCACCCTGTTCCACGTGCTGCGGCACGGCATGAAGCCCTCGAAGATCGCGTTCCTCGCCTGGCACGCCTGGTCGGACGCCGCCGCCGGGGCCTGGCCGGAGGGGTTCCCCCACGACGAGCGGACGGCCTACGACCTCGCCACGATCAAGAAGTGGCTGGGCGTGTTCTGCTCGAGGTTCTTCGGCTTCGCCCAGTTCAAGCGCTCCGCGCTGCCGAACGGTCCGAAGGTCGTGCGGGGTGGCTCGCTGTCGCCGCGCGGCGACTGGCGCGCCCCGTCCGACACCTCCGCGAAGCTCTGGCTGGACGAGTTGTCGAACGTGCCGGACGCGTAGCTGTCGCGATTCGGCCGCTCAGCGATGGGATCGTGACGCCCGGGCAGGGTGGGACGCGTTGAGCGGTCAGAACGCGACAGCGCGTGTTCTGACCCCTCAGGGACCTTGACAGCGGGTTACGCCTCGGCGGGCGCAGGTTCCTCCACGACCTCAGCCTCGACCACGACCGGCTCCTCCGGCGGCGCGAGTTCGGCAACGGGCTCGGGGGCGGTGAGCTCGCCGACGGTCGGGGTGGCTTCGCTCTCGGCGATCGGCCCGGCCGGGGCCTCGGGCGATTCCGCCACGACCTCCACGGGCTCCGCCGCGACCTCCGCCCCCTCCGCTGCGGCCTCGGCCGCCTCCGCCGCCTCCGCAGCCGCCGCCTCCACCGCGTGGGCGTGCTCGGTGGCCTGCGCGATCATCTTCAACGGCGAAGGTCCGGCCGGCTTGACCGGCTCCTCCTTCTTGGCCCGCGAACCGCGCCGCGTGGTCTGGCTGCCGCCACGACCACGGCGTCCGCCCTCGCGCTCGCCGCCGTCGGCCGGCGCCTGCGACGCGACCGGTGCGTCGTGCACGTGGTAGCCGCGCCCCTTGCAGGTCTCACACGCCACGGTGAACGCCTCGGCGAGGCCGGTACCGATCTTCTTGCGGGTCATCTGGACGAGCCCGAGCGAGGTCACCTCGGCGACCTGGTGCCGGGTGCGGTCGCGGCCCAGGGACTCCACCAGCCGGCGCAGCAGCAGCTCTCGGTTGGCGGGCAGCACCATGTCGATGAAGTCGATCACGATGATGCCGCCGATGTCGCGCAGCCTCAGCTGGCGCACGATCTCCTCCGCGGCCTCGAGGTTGTTCGAGGTGACCGTGGCCTCGAGGTTGCCGGAGTTGCCGGTGAACTTGCCGGTGTTCACGTCGATCACGGTCATCGCCTCGGTGCGGTCGATGATCAGCGAGCCACCGGAGGGCAGGAACACCTTCCGCTCCAGCGCCTTCGCGACCTGCTCGTGCACCCGGTGGGCGTCGAAGATGTCGCCCTTCTCGGACCGGTCCCACCGCTGCAGCCGCTCGGCCAGGTGCGGCGCGACGTGCTGCACGTAGGCCTGCACGGTGTCGTGGGCGTCGTCGGCGGAGCCGTTGCCGTCCACGACCAGGGCGCCGAAGTCCTCGGTGAACAGGTCGCGGACGATCCGGACGGTGAGGTCCGGCTCGGCGTAGAGCAGCTGCGGGGCCTGGCCGTTCTTCGACTTCTTCTCCAGCACCTCCCACTGCGCCTTGAGCCGGTTCACGTCGCGGACGAGTTCGTCCTCGCTGGCGCCCTCGGCCGCGGTGCGCACGATCACGGACGCCTCCGGGCCGATCAGCTCGTCGAGGATGCCCTTCAGCCGCTTCCGCTCGCCCTCGGGCAGCTTGCGGGAGATGCCGGACAGGTGGCCGCCCGGCGAATAGACGATGTAGCGACCGGGAATGGAGATGTGCGAGGTCAGCCGGGCACCCTTCGCGCCGACCGGGTCCTTGCTCACCTGCACGAGCACCTGCTGGCCGGACTTGAAGACCCGCTCGACCTTCTTGTCGGAGCCGGTGACCCCGAAGGAGTCCCAGTCGACCTCGCCGGCGTAGAGCACGGCGTTGCGGCCACGCCCGATGTCGACGAAGGCCGCCTCCATGCTGGGCAGCACGTTCTGCACGCGGCCGAGGTAGATGTTGCCGATCATGGAGGTCGCGGACGCCCGGTCGACGTAGTGCTCGACGAGCACCCCGTCCTCCATCACGGCGATCTGGCTGTAGTCCTCGGCCTGGCGGATCAACATCGTCCGCTCGACGGCCTCACGGCGGGCCAGGAACTCCGACTCGCTCAGGATCGGGGCCCGGCGACGTCCGGCCGCGCGTCCTTCGCGACGGCGCTGCTTCTTCGCCTCCATCCGGGTGGAGCCCTCGATGCCGGTGACCTCGTCGCTGACGTTGGAGCGGCGGCGCGGCTCGCGCACGCGGACGACGACGTCAACGCCGTCCTCCTCGCCGTCCGCGGAATCCTCGCCCCGGCGACGACGGCGACGACGACGCCGCGACGTGCTGGTCTCGGCGGCCTTCTCCTCGCCGGATTCGGCACCGGCCTCCGGCTCGGCGGACTCGGTGTCGTCCGCCTCCTCACCGTCGGACTCACCGTCCGCGGCCCCATCGCCGGATCCGCGGCGCCGACGACGCCCGCCCCGGCGACGGCGACGGCGGCGCGGGGCCGACTCATCGCCTTCGGCAGCGGCCTCGTCGCCCTCGGCCGGCTCCTCCTCGGTCTCCTCGTCCGCAGTGGACGCGTCGGTCTCCTCGTCGACCTCGGACGCCTCGGCCTCCTCGTCAACCTCGACCTCTTCGGCGTCCTCGACGAGCGTGCCACCGATCCTGGCCGCGAGGGAGTTCAGCACCTGGTCGGGGGTCGCCTCCTGATCGAGCCCGAAGCTCTCCGCGAGACCGCCGCGTCGACCCCGCGGCCGCTCCGACTGGGCCAGTTCGGCGAGGCTGGCCGCCACCTCGCCGTCGTCCGGGGTGGGCTCGGCGACCGGCTCGGTCGGCTCGACCGGCTCGGCCTTGCGGGTGCTGCGGCGCTTGCGGGTGGTCTTGGGCGCGGGCTCGTCCGCGGCGGCGGGCTCGCTCGTGGCCGCGTCCGCGTCGATCATCGGTTCCTGCGCAGGTTCGGCGGCCTTCGCACGACTACGGCGGGGGCGCTTCGGGGCCTCGGCTGCCGGGGCCTCTGCCGCCGGCTGGCTCTGGCCGCCACACGCGGCCAGCAAAAGCAATGTCGTCAGAACCAGGAAGAGGGTCAAGAACCGTGCCCTCAGCCGGGGCGTCGCAAATGTCTTCATGTTGTACTCGTTCTCCTTTCAATCAAAGCTGCTCACACTTCAAAAAAACAAGCCACAGATGGACACAGATAAACACAGATTAAACAGCAAAAGCAGAGATGTAAATCCAATTCATCAGGTATCACGCAAGTGGCCGGACGAAATCAAGCCCTCTCTGTTTTTTGT
>JAGQUI010000212.1 GCA_020438595.1 Propionibacteriaceae bacterium
GGTGCCGGCCCCGACCCCACCCGTGGCGGCCAGCTTGATCCAGGCGGCGCCGAGGTCGGCGAGCGCGGCCACCCGGTCGCGCAGATGGCGCTCCCCGCGGGCGTCCGCGGGCCCGATGATGTCCACCGACAGGCTCACCCGGGGGCCGGGGCGCCCGGCCAGCCGACGGGCCAGGGCGGGGTCGTAGCCGCCGGCGTCCCGGACGAGCGTGACGCCGGCCCGCAGGGTGGCGAGCTGGTTCGCCGCGGTCGCCTCCGCCCGCTGCTCCGGGTCCGTGGGCCGGTCGGCTGCGTCGAAGTCGCTCCAGGCGAGGTGGCTGTGGGCGTCGACGAAGCCGGGGGTGGTCCAGCACCCGGTCGCGTCGAGGACGACGCCGTCCGGCCCCAGTTCCCGGTGCCCGTTCGGCGCGAACTCCCCGTCCGGGCCGAGCGCCAGCCCGCCGGTGACGGCGCGGATCGGGGTGCCGACGGCGGGGACGACCGCCATCATCGCCCCGGCAGGCGTGGGACGGCGTCGAGCAGGGCGCGGCTGTAGGGGTGGCCGGGGTGGCGGAAGAACCGCGCGGCGGGCGCGTGCTCGAGCAGCGCGCCGTCCCGCATCACGGCCACGTCGTCGCACACGGCGTGGATGACGGACAGGTCGTGCGAGATCAGCAGGGTGGCGAGCTGCATCTGCCGGCCGAGGCCGGCGAGCACGTCGAGGACGGTGCGCTGCACGGACACGTCCAACGAACTCGTCGGCTCGTCCGCGACGAGGACCCGCGGCTGAACCGCCAGCGCCCGGGCGATGGCGATTCGCTGGCGCTGGCCGCCGGAGAACTCCCGCGGGTAGCGCGCGAGGGCGTCCGGGGACAGCCCGACCAGGGCGAGCAGGTCGGCGGCACGCCGGGTGGAGGAGTGCACGCGCAGCAGTTCGTCGAGCACCTGGCCGACGGTCAGCAGCGGGTTCAGGGACGCGAACGGGTCCTGCTGCACCAGTTGCAGCGCGCGGCGTTCGGCGCTGCTGCGGCGCCGGCCGAGCTCGGTGCCGTCGAGGTGGACGCTGCCGGCGGCCAGCGGCACCGAGCCGACNATCGCGCGGGCCAGGGTCGTCTTGCCGGAGCCCGACTCGCCGACCAGCCCGAGGATCGTGCCCGGCCGGATCGCGAACGAGACCCCCTCGACCACGCGGCGTCCGGCGAACTCGACGCTCGCGCCGACCACCTCGAGACCGCCCGGACGCCACCCCTCAGTCATCGCCACCTCCCGCGGGGACGGGGAGCGGCAGCACCGCGTCCACCAGGGAGCGGGCGTAGTCGCTGGTGGGCCGGGTGACCACGTCGAGGGTGGCGCCGGTCTCGACCACTCGCCCGTCGCGCAGCACCACGACCCGTTCGCAGACCTGGCTGACCACGGCCAGGTCGTGGCTGACGAACAGCAGCGACAGGCCGCGCTCGGCACGCAGCTGTGCGAGCAGGTCGAGCACCTCCCGCTGCACGGTCACGTCGAGCGCGGTGGTGGGCTCGTCGCAGAGCAGCAGGTCGGGTTCCTGCGCCAGCGCGATCGCCAGCAGGACGCGCTGCCGTTGCCCGCCGGACAGCTGGTGCGGGTAGCGCCGGGCCAGCTCCGCCGCGTCCGGGAGCCGCACGGCCTCGAGCAACTCCCGCGCCCGGGCCCGGGCCGCCTGCGGGGAGGTGCGTGCGGAGGCCGCGCACACCTCGGCGAGCTGGCGTCCGACGGGGGCCAGCGGGTCGAGGAAGCTGAGCGGGTCCTGGAAGATCATGGCCGCCGTCCCGTCCACGCCGACGCGTCCGCCGGTGACCCGCAGCCCGCGGGGCAGCAGGCCCATCACCGCGCGCAGGGTGAGGCTCTTGCCCGAACCGGACTCGCCGACGACGCCGACCGCCTCGCCGGGGGCGACGGCCAGGCTGACTCCGTGCAGCAGCTCGGCGTCCCCGGCGACCCGCAGGTCGTCGACGACGAGGCTGCCCACGGCGCTCACCGGAGCCTCCACACGTCGGCCAGCCCGTCCCCGAGCAGGGAGAGCCCGACCCCGGTGGTGACGACGGCGAGCCCGGGCAGGGTGGACACCCACCACCTGGTGGTCAGGAACAGCTGTCCGTCGCTGATCATCGTGCCCCAGTCGGGGGTGGGCGGCTGGACGCCGAGGCCGAGATAGCCGAGGGTCACCACGGCCACCATGATCAGCAGGATCTCGGTCATCAGCAGCACCACGGCCTGCGGCAGCACGTTGGGCAGCAGGTGGCGGCCCACCACCCGGGCGTGGGACAGCCCGCCGCCGCGCGCGGCCTCGACCCAGCCCTCCCGGCACAGCGACCGGGTCTTGGCCCGGATCACGCGGGCGTAGCTGATCCAGCCGACGAGGGCGTAGGCGACGAAGATGCCGCGCTCCCCCGTGCCGGCCGCGAACACGACGACGATCACGAGCACGTAGAACGGGAAGGCGACGAACGTGTCGACCACCCGGCCGACGATCCAGTCGAGCCAGCCGCCGGCGTACCCGGAGACGAGCCCGACGGTGACGCCGACCACGAACGGGACCACGGCTGCCAGCACGGCGATCCGCAGGTCGGTGCGGGTGGCCGCGATCACGCGGGAGAGGATGTCGCGGCCGAGCTGGTCGGTGCCGAACCAGTGCGCCGCGGACGGCGCGGCGAGGCCGTTGTCGAGGTTCTGGGCGAACGGGTCGTAGGGGGTCGGGGAGAACACGGCGATCGCGAGTACCGCGAGCATGATCACGGCGCCGGCGATCAGCGTGGGGTTGCGGCGGGCGCGGTGCAACCAGCGGACGCCGGGGCGCGGGGAGGTCGGGGGCGCGGCGGCGGTCATGCGGCCCGGATCCTCGGGTCGAGCAGCGCCACCAGCGCCTCGGTGAGCAGGGAGACGGCCACGACGACCAGGGCCAGCACCAGGGCGATGCCCTGCACGACGGGGAAGTCGCGGGAACTGATCGAGGAGAACAGCAGCGCGCCGAGGCCGTTGATCGCGAACACCTTCTCGATCACGAGGGTGCCGCCGATCAGGTAGGCGACGTTCAGCCCGAGCAGGGAGACGGTCGGCACGGCCGCGTTGCGCAGCACGTGGGCGTTGATCCTCCAGTGGGGCAGCCGGGAGGCGCGCAGGGTGACGACGAAGTCGGCGTCCAGCACTTCGAGCAGTTGTTCGCGCAGTGAGCGGACCAGCGGGGGCGACATGCCGAGCGCGACGGTCAGCGCGGGCAGGACGAGGCTGCGCAGCGGTTCGCCCGGCCCCTCCCCCACGCCGCCGACGGGCAGCCAGTGCAGGTTCACGCCGAACACGAGGATCAGCAGCAGGCCGACCCAGAAGGCGGGCATGGCCATGCCGATGGTGGGCACGACCCGGACGAGCTGGTCGAGCCAGCCACCGGCGTGGGTGGCGGCCGCCACGGCGAGCGGGACGGCGAGCAGCACGGTGAAGATGACGCTGAGCACGACCAGCCCCGCAGTGACCCCGGCCCGGGACCAGACCAGCCCGAACACGGGCTGGTCGGTGACCAGCGAGGTGCCGATGTCGCCGCGGGTGAACACCCCGACCAGCCAGTTCCACAGCTGGGTGCCGAGCGGCAGGTCGAGACCGAGTCGGGTGCGCAGGGCCTCGATGGACGCCTGGGTGGCCTGGTCGCCGAGGATCATGGCGGCCGGGTCGCCCGGCACGATCCGGAGCAGGAAGAACACGCACAGCACCACACCGACGACCACGGGGACGACGGAGAGCAGCGAGCGCCCCACCCAACGCATAGCCCCGATTCTCCCGTGCCCGCGCCGGGCTTGGCGAACCCGACCGTGTCGCCCCATAACCACCCTGAAGCGGCGATAGCCCTGTCCTGCCGCATCTTGCCCGGTCGATCGTGCCGAATGGCGATGGGTCGAGGCGACCGAATCCCGTTCGCGGAGATGTACTTTTGCGCCGTTTCGGCAGGTATCATGGCTGCCATGACCGACATCACTGTGAGCAATGCTCGAGCACGGCTGGCCGACGTCGTCGACGCGGCCAGGGTCGGTCATGACCCGATCTACCTGACCCGTCGCGGGCAGCGGGTGGCCGCAGTCATCGACGCCGAGGACCTGAACCGGCTGATCGCCGCCGCCGAAGACCTGGCCGACATCGAGGCAGCCCGAGCCGCCCGTGCCGAGATCGCCGAGGGCGAGCCGCCGATCCCTTGGGAGCAGGTCAGGGCCGACCTCGGCCTGGCATGACCTATCGCGTCGAGATCGCTACTGCGGCCGTCCGGCAGTTGCGCAAACTGGACCGCCCCGCGCAGCGCCGGGTGCAGGCCGCGATCGAGCTGTTGGCAACCGAGCCCCGACCGAACGGAGCCAGGAAGCTGGTCGGCGGAAACGGCGAGTTGCGCGTCCGAACCGGCGACTACCGGATCGTGTACGAGATCCACGACAACGTGCTACTCGTCCTCGTCATCGCGGTCGGGCACCGACGCGACATTTGCGACCGTCGATAGCCACACGTCCCGCCTTGCCGCTGTCGGCTACTGCCACGTCGCGAGGAGTTCGGCCGCTCTCTGGCAATCCGGTATCGCTCACTCATCCGCTGGGTGCTGGTTGGCTTGCCGGCCGGCGCCGTCGCGGTGGAGGCGCCAGCGCCTGGTGGGTCGGCCCGCGGCCACGCTTGTTGTCGGGTCGGGTGTGAAGCCGTGACTCCGGTGCAGGTGCGCGGCGGCGGGACGGTCGTCGTCGAAGTCATTGACCACCACCGTGGCCCGGGTGTCGCGCCATACCCGTTCGAGCAGCAGCTCCATGAAGCGTGTGCCCAGGCCGGTGCCGCGCCGGCCGGGGACCACGTTGAGCCCGATGCGGGCCGTGCCATCAGGTTCGACCTCGTAGTGGACGTGGCCGAGGAACTCGCCGGTCTGGTCGTCCTGGACGTAGAAGTAGCCCTGCTTCGAGGCGGGCATCGCGAGCCGGCGCTCGAACGCGGGCCAGTCCTGCTCCGGCCAGTCGATGCAGCCTGTCGTCGGGTCGTATCCGGCGTGGGCGATCGACCAGCCTGCGTTGTAGGCCATCATCTCGGGATCGAGCATCCAGCCCCTGCGGACCGCGAACTCCTCCCGCGACGGGACGTGAAGCCTCAGCACAATCACACGCTAGCCAACGGCGCTGTTCGCCTGACCCGCGAGCGCGGTTCCCGCGGTCGCGGAGCCCTTTTTATGGGGCTAGAACCCGTCGAGGATCACCGGCAGGGCGCCTGCGCGGCCGTCCAGCAGCTCGGTGAGCAGGGACTTGAGCCCGCGCGGGGCGAAGGTGGCATCGCTGCGGAGCAGCGCGTCGAGCGGCCACCAGCGCAGTTCATGCACGTGCTCCGCGGCGAGTTGCTCCGTCGACATCGCCGGCTCG
>JAGQUI010000213.1 GCA_020438595.1 Propionibacteriaceae bacterium
GCTCGCCATGTTGGCCGGCCTCGGCGAGACCCGCTACGTCGAGGTCGCCCCCGGCGATGTGGAGGCCACCTTCACCGAGCTGCTGCAGGCGCTGGCCTGAGCCCCCTGGACCGAGTCGGGGACGGTTCCCCACTCGGTCCAGGTCAGGACGCCGTCGTGCCCCGGTCGATGTCGGGTTCGAGGTAGAGCGCGGTCACCATCGGGTTCGCGGCGCGGATCGCGGCCTCGGCGCTGTCGATCACCTGCGCGACCCGGGCGGCCGAATCGGTGGGCTCGACGGCGATCTTGGCCGCGACCAGCACCTCCTCGGGACCCAGGTGCAGCGTCTTGAGGTGGATCACGCGCTGCACGCCGTCCGCGCCGGCGAGGGTGGAGGTGATGCGGGCGATCGCCTCGGGGGTGGCCGCCTCACCGAGGAGCAGGCTGCGGGTCTCCATGGCCAGCGTGATCGCGACGAAGATCAGCAGCAGCCCGATCATGGCCGTGCCGGCGACGTCCCAGTAAGCGTTGTGGGTGAGCAGCGTCATGCCGACGCCGATCAGGGCGAAGACGAGGCCGAGCAGCGCAGCGAAGTCCTCCAGCAGGATCACCGGCAGGTCGGGAGACTTCGCCCTGCGGATGAACTGCGGCCAGGTCAGGCCGCCCTTCAGCGGGGTCGACTCCCTGATCGCGGTGCGGAGGCTGAGCCCCTCGGCCACGATCGCGAAGGCCAGGACGGCGATCGGCACCCACCACCACTGGCTCTCCAGCAACTCGTCGGGATGCCCGGCGGCGATCTGCTCGTACTTGTGGAACGCCTCGTAGATCGCGAACAGCCCGCCGAGGCTGAACAGGATCACCGAGACCAGGAACGCACTGATGTACGGCGCGCGGCCGTAACCGAACGGGTGCTCATCGGTCGCCTGCCTCTTGGCGTCATGGCCGCCGCGCAGCAGCAGCAACTGGTTCGAGGTGTCGGCCAGCGAGTGCACGCCCTCGGCCAGCATGGACGCCGCCCCGGTCAGCGCCCAGGCGCCGAACTTGGTCAGCGCGATGAACGCATTCGCCGAGAGGGCCGCGATGATCGCCCTGGTTCCGCCGTGGCTACTCACGGCGTCATCCTGCCAGAACACGCCCCACTCGCCGAGTTGTCAGAATCTCATGCGCCTATAGCCGCACCAGATTCTGACAAGTCGGCGGGACGGGGTCAGGCGCGGCCGAGGCCGACCTGCAGGTAGGCGGCGGCGAACAGGCCCTGCTGCAGCAGGGTGACGTAGCGCTCGATCTCGGTGCCCTGGTCGTGGGAGATGTTCGACACCAGCACGTCCTTGGCCAGTGCGGCCTCGCGCAGCCGTGCGCGGTCCTCCGCGGCGTGCTCGTCGTCCAGGCCGTCGTCGACGAGCACCAGGCCGGGACGCTGTTCGGTGCCGGCCTCCTCGAACGGATCGGCGAACGGGTCGCGCAGCGGCACCTCGTCCAGCAACGGCAGCAGCGCGCCGCCGTCCGCGGACAGGACCATCCGGCCGCTGGCCGACCGCAGCGCCTCGGCGATCCGGCGGCTCGCCCGGGCGGCCAGGATCGACCCGCCCCAGACCATCGGCTTGGCGTCGGCGAGTTCGAGGGCGATCGCCTTCGCGGGGTTCTGGGTGGCGTCGAGCGCCAGCGCCGAGCCCGTGGCGACCGCGTCCATCGCGTCCGCGACGGTCTCCGGGTTCACCGCCGGGCCGAGCCCGAGCCGGTGCAGCGCCACCAGCGCCACGATCGCCGCGGCGAGCGGGTCACCGGTCGAGGTCGGCAGCAGGGTCGTGGACGGGGACGCCGACTCGCGCGCCAGCGCCGAGTCGGCCGGGCACGCGACCAGCAGCCGGCAGCCGCGCCGCACCGCCTCGAACGCCGCGGCCAGGCTCACCTTGTCGCCGCCACCCATCACGACGACGATGTCCAGTGGTCCGACCCAGCCCGGCAGGCCCAGCCGCGGCCAGGCCACCAGCGGCACCGGGCAGGTGGGTTCGAGCACCGCGCGGAGCAGCCGCGCCTCGGGCCCGAAGGTGATCATGGCGCGCGGGCGCTCGTCCGCGTCCAGCCGGGCCAGCGGGCCCTCTGCGGACGCCGCCTCGCGGCGCACCCGGGCACCGGCCTCGGCCAGCGGGCGCAGCAGCGGGTCGGCCGCGCGCAGCGCCTCGACGTCCTCCAGGCGCGAGTCGTCGAACTCGTACACGGCCCGCCCCTAGCCGGTCGCGCCGGGACGCCGGGCCTCGTCCACCAGCAGGATCGGGATGCCGTCCCGCACCGGGTAGGCCAGCCCGCAGTCCGACGCCGTGCAGACCAGTTCGGAGGCCTCGTAGTCCCACGCCAGCTTGGTGTGGCAGGACGGGCAGACCAGGAGTTCCAGCACCTCGGCCGGGAGTTCGCTCATCAACGGTCCTTTCGGATGATGTCCAGTGCCTCGTCGCGCAGCGCCGCCACGGTGGCAGCGTCCCTCGCCTCGACGTTCAGCCGCAGCAACGGCTCGGTGTTCGACTCGCGGACGCTCACCCACCAGTCAACGCCGCTGACCAGCAGCCCGTCCACCCAGGAGACCTCGCCGCGTCCCGCCAGTGCCTGCGCCACCCCGGCCATCGCGGCCCGGGCGTCCGCGACCACGGAGTTGATCTCGCCGGACGCCGCGTAGTGCGGCAGTTGCGTGGCGAGCTCGGACATCGGCAGGCCGGTGCGCCCCAGCAGGGCGAGCACGTGCAGGCCGGCGAGCATGCCGGTGTCGGCGCCCCAGAAGTCCCGGAAGTAGTAGTGGGCGGAGTGCTCGCCGCCGAACACGGCGTTGCGCTGCGCCATCACGGCCTTCATCCGCGTGTGCCCGACCGGGCTGATCGCGACCTCGCCGCCGGCAGCGGTGACGACCTCCCCGACCGCGCGGGAGGTGATCGTGTTCACCACGATCGTGCCGCCGGGCTCACGGGCGAGTTCGTTGCGCGCGATCAGGGCGGTCACCACCGAAGGGCTGACCACCTCGCCGTGCTCGTCGATGATGAAGCACCGGTCGGCGTCCCCGTCGAAGACGAGACCGAGGTCGGCCCCGTGCTCGCGGACGGCCCGCTGCGCGTCGACGAGATTCTCCGGCTCGAGCGGGTTCGGCTGGTGGTTCGGGAAGCTGCCGTCGAGTTCCAGGAACAGCCCGACCACCTCGACGTCGAGGGGGCCGAGCACGGCGGGGGTGGTGTGGCCGGCCATGCCGTTGCCCGCGTCCACCACGACCTTCAGGCGGCGCATGCCGGTGAGGTCGACCAGGGAGTGCAGGTGGGCCGCGTAGGCGCCGAGCAGGTCCTCGCTGCGGGAGGAGCCCGGGTTCGGCTTCGGAGGTAGTTCAACGTATGACAGCTCGCGAATCCTGGCCATCAGTTCGGGCGTGATCGGGGCGGCGTCCGGCAGGCAGAACTTCACCCCGTTGTAGGCGGCGGGGTTGTGCGAGGCGGTGAACTGCACCCCCGGCAGGTGGGTGTGCCCGGACGCGAACCAGAGCTCGTCCGTGCTGGCCAGGCCGACGTCGAGGACGCTGGCTCCCTGGCTCATCGCGCCGTCGGCGAAGGCGAGGCTGAGCTCGCGTCCACCGGCCCGCATGTCCCTGCCCAGCACGAACTCGCGTCCCTCGAGCTCGAAGGCTGCGGCGAAGGCCGCGCCGATCGCGCGCGCGCCGTCGAGGTCCCACTCGGGGTGCTCGCCGCCGACCATCCCGCGGATGTCGTTGGCCTTGAAGACCTGGGGTTCGATCACGGCGTGAGCCTATCGCCAGTGTGCCGGGCTCAGGCGTCCTGCGGATCTGCGAGCACGGCCAGGTGGCCCTTGCGGCGGGTCACGGCCGGCGGCTGCACGGGCTCGGGCGCCCCGTCCCCGAGGCCCACCCGGCGCACGGCGTCCGCCAGGGCCATCAGGTCGTCGGTGGACGCGCGCGGGCTGCTGAGGTCGCCCGGGAGCCGGATCACCTCCCAGCCGCGCGGCGCGCTCAGCCCCTGCGAGTGGCCGCGGCACAGGTCGTAGCTGCCCGGCTCGGCGCGGAGCGCGAGCGGGCCGAGCACCGCGGTGGAGTCGGCGTAGACGAAGGTCAGCGTGGCCACCGCCGGGTCCGCGCACGCGGTTCGCGAGCAGCGCCGGTTGATCACGGCGCCACGTTACCGCCGCCACGCGCCCCGACCCGGGAGCCTGCGACGGTGTGGCGTGCGCCGGTGCGGTCGGGAAGTAGGGTGAGGCCCATGAGGCACCGGGACCGCCACGGACGCGGGTTGCGCGGGCCGATGGCCGCACCGAACCCGCTCACCGGCGCGCCGGTGCCGCTGCGGCAGCGACCGCGCCCGGCGGACTACTTCACCGACTGCCTGCGGGCCTCGATCTCGCGGACGGCGCGGGTCTGTCCCCGTGCGCTGGCAGGCATCGACATCGGCTACGAGGAGGTGCCGGGCAACCTGGAGACGTGGCGGAGCGCGCGGGTGCCGCTGGCGGCCGCCGTGCCGGCGCGTCCGGGCCGCAACGGCCGGGTCGTGCTGTTCCGGCGTCCGCTCGAGCACCGGGCCAGTTCGCGCGCCGACCTGCGCCGCCTCGTGCACCGGGCGCTGCTCGAGCAGCTCTCCGCCCTGACCGGGATCACGATGGACGAGCTGGACCCGTCCGGCGAGACCGACGACGACTGGGACTGACGGACCGAGTCGGGGACGGTTCCTTACTCGGTCCACCCCGCCTCTCGGCGCTCCACCGGGCCGAGTCAGGTCAGCTGCCTGCGTGCGGGTCGAACACGACCGGCGCCTCGCCGCTGCGGGAGTCGTCCGCGGCGAGGTCGACCACTGTGATCGCGCGCACCCGACCCAGCGTGGCCGTGGCGACCAGGGCGCCACGCAGGTCGGTCGCCCCGGTCTGCACCCGGACGAGGTTCGTGTCGCCGGCGGCCAATGCGACCTCCAGGGTCGATCCGGCGGGAACGGTCACGTCCTGCGCCTGCCCGGGGTCGTCCCCGCTGCCCGCCGTGACGGTCACGGTCGCGTCCGCCTCGCCGGGATTGGCCAGCTGCAGCACGGTCGTGGCCGCCTTGCCGAGGGCGAGCGGCCACAACGAGTTCCCCGGCAGCGGCGACGTGGCCGCCGTGTAGGCCGGGTCGTGACGGGCGTCGTTGCCGCCGGCGTCCAGCCACATCCCGGCCGTGACCGGCTGGGTCGAGTCGAGCCTGATCGCGCCCGGCTGGCCGTCGAGGCCGACCGCCAGGTCGATCGAGCGCGTCGCCTGCGGCGGCACCTCCAGCTGCTCCGCCCCGGCGAGCTGGCCCCGGCCGGACGTGGTCAGGCTGCCGATCTTCACCGTCGCGGTGAGGTCGCCGGGGTTCGTCACCACGAGCCGGCGTT
>JAGQUI010000214.1 GCA_020438595.1 Propionibacteriaceae bacterium
GAGAAGTTCATCCCGCGCCAGATCACCAACCTGATCGACGGGGTTCGACCGAAGCTGTACGGCGCGGGCCTGAACGTCCGCGACTGGATCCACGTCACCGACCACAACCGCGCGGTGCAACGGATCATTGAATCCGGCCGGATCGGCGAGACCTACCTGATCGGTGCGGACGGGGAGAAGGACAACAAGGGCGTCATCGAGCTGATCCTGCAGTTGATGGGCCAGCCGGCCGACGCCTACGACCACGTCAACGACCGGCCGGGCCACGACATGCGCTACGCGATCGACTCCAGCAAGTTGCGGGATGAACTGGGCTGGGCGCCGAGCTACCGCGACTTCGAGTCGGGGCTGGCGGCCACCATCGACTGGTACCGCGCCAACGAGGCGTGGTGGCGTCCGATGAAGCAGGCCACCGAGGCGAAGTACGCGGCGGCCGGCCAGTGAGCGAGCTCACCGTCCGCGCCACGGAGATCCCTGGCCTGCTGGTCCTCGACCTGCCACTGCACGGGGACGATCGCGGCTGGTTCAAGGAGAACTGGCAGCGGGCAAAGATGACCGCGCTCGGCCTGCCCGACTTCGGTCCGGTGCAGCACAGCATCGCCTTCAACACCCTGGCGGGCGTCACCCGCGGGTTCCACGCCGAGCCCTGGGACAAGCTGGTCTCGATCGCGACCGGACGCATCTTCGGTGCGTGGGTCGACCTGCGCGAGGGCGAGGGCTTCGGCCGGGTGGTCACGGTCGAACTGGGCCCGGAGACGGCGGTGTTCGTGCCCCGCGGGGTCGCCAACAGCTACCAGACCCTCGACCACGGCACGGTGTACTCCTACCTGGTCAACGAGCACTGGAGCCCGGACTCGCTGGCCGAGTACACCTACCTGAACCTGGCCGACCCGACGGTGGCGGTCGCCTGGCCGATCCCGCTCGCGGAGGCCACGATCTCGGCCGCGGACGCCGGCCACCCGCACCTGCAGGACGTGCGCCCGATGCCGCCGCTGCGCACGGTGATCGTCGGCGCGAACGGCCAGCTCGGCCGGGCCCTGCAGGAGCTGCTGCCGGGCGCGGAGCTGCTCGACCTGCCGGAGTTCGACTGCACGGACGCCGACGCGGTCGCGACCTACCCGTGGCGCGGCGTCGGCACGATCGTCAACGCCGCCGCCTACACCGCGGTGGACGCGGCGGAGACCGGGGAGGGCCGGCGCGCCTGCTGGGCGTCCAACGTGACCGGGGTGGCCAACCTCTGCCGGGCGGCGGCCGCGCACCGGGCCACGCTCGTCCACGTCTCCAGCGACTACGTGTTCGACGGCACCACCGAGGTGCACACCGAGGACGAGGGCTTCAGCCCGCTCGGGGTGTACGGCCAGACGAAGGCCGCCGGGGACGCTCTGGTCGGACAGCTGGCCCGGCACTACCTGGTGCGCACGAGCTGGGTGATCGGGGACGGGCGCAACTTCGTCCGCACGATGGCCGACCTGGCCGCGAAGGGGGTCTCCCCCGGCGTCGTGGACGACCAGTTCGGCCGGCTCACCTTCACCACCACGCTGGCCGCGGGAATCGTGCACCTCCTCACCACGGGGGCGCCGTACGGCACCTACAACCTCACCAACGACGGCCCGTCGAAGTCCTGGGCACAGCTCGCCGCGCAGGTCTACGCGGCCGCAGGTCGCGATCCCGGCGACGTGCACCCGGTGACCACCTCCGAATACGGCGAGGGGAAGAGCCTTGCGCCACGACCGCAGCACTCGACCCTCGACCTCGCGAAGATCAGGGCCACGGGTTTTCCCATTCCCGACGTGGACGACGAGCTGGCCAGGTACCTCGAGGCCAACGGCTGATCTCTGCCACCGACACCGTCCGCGAGCCGACGCCGGCAGCAATACTTGGGGCGGCACAATCCACGCGAACTCACCACGACCATACCGATCGAGGGCTACCGTGCTGGCCATGAGGATGGCGCCGGGAATCGTGCTCACGATGCTTCTCGCCGGATGCTCGGCGGCACCGGCGCAGGTGGTCACCGTGACCAGGGCCCCTTCGGCGACCACGGAGGTCACCGCAGGGCCGCAGTCTGATGGCTGGAACAACGCCAAGGCATTCTCGGAGGCCGCCTTGACGGGCAACTACGACGACGCCCAGAGGTACGTGGCTCCGGGGAGCGCCGCCGATCGCTATCTGGCGCACCAGACCGCGATGGATCGTGCCATGACCGCGTCCGGGGACAGCGAGATGAGCTCGGCCGAGAACGTGACATACGACGAGGGCGCTGAGGAGGTGACGTTCAGCTATCCCAACGTCCCGACCACGACCACCTGGGAGAGCTTCGAGTACGACCCAACCGGGCTGGTGGTCAGCTGGCTCACCGATGCCTCGCGGGTGAAACTGGCCGATCGCCTGTCGAGCAAGAAGCCGGCCAGCGCCCGCACGACACGGGCGAACGTTACGTTGGTCAGCGCCTATCGGAACGACCGCGCGCTCTTCGTGGTCCTCACTGTGACGGCAAAAGACCGCACGATCATGCCCGATTGCTCACCGCTACTGGCCGAGGTGGACCACAGCCAGCGCGAGGCCACGGATTGTTTCGCTCCGGCGAGCATCCCGAAGGGGCGGTCCGCCTACGTGGCGTACACCTTCGATGGGGCGAACTCGGGCGGCACACTTCGGTACCTGATCGAGGATACGAACTGGAAGGTGTTGAACGCCGTCAAGGTCATGGTTCGCCTGGGCTCGGAGGACCCGGTGCACTGATCCATCCCCGGGTGGAACTCACGACCACGCTGTGAATCCGTGGGAGCCTTCACGCCGGTGGTCGGGGATCGCGCCCCGCCAGAGCGTCGATGACCGCGATCGCCACCAACCCGAGGCAGGCGCCCGCGGTGTTCGCAACAATGTCGGCCACGCTCGGTACCCGGTCGGGTAGGGCCACGGCCTGCAGGCTTTCGACCGCGACGCTGATCAGAAAGCAGGCAGGCAACACGACGTAGCGCAGCCGCGCGGGAAGGACCAGGGCCAGAAGCGCGGACAGCGGTACGAACAGGGCGACATTGGCCAGGAACTCGGCCTTACCGAAACTGATCGACGCGATCCCCTGGATCAGGCTGATGAGCGGACCGACGAAGGAGGTCGGCCACAGGGTCAGAACCGCACCCGCGGCGCCATACGCCAGCAGGAGGACCGCCGCCACCCGCCGCGCCGTCGGAGATACAGCCACCTCATAACCTCCTCTCCCGAGATGCCGCTGCTGAACGTCGGAAGGAAACGCGCCAGCGTGCGCGATCCCACCCGTCCGCTCAGCCGTGGGTAATCATCACGTCGAGCACCAGATCCTGTGTCATCGCGGTGTTCACGGTGACCGTATCGTCCTGGATCGATGTCGTCACGACCGTCCCGTCAGCTCTGAGCCAGGCGCTGCTGCCGGTAACCGTCCACCCCTCGGGAGCGCGGATGGTCACGGTCGCGTCCGTGTCGGCCAGGTCGGCCTGCTTGACCACGAGAAGGCGATAGTGCCAGACACCCCCGCCGTCGGACGGGTCCACGGTCGGCTCACCCAGCACCTCGGCGGCGGGCCCCGGCCGCAGCGCTCGCGGCACGACGGATCGAGCCACGACCTCGACGGTGGTTCCCCGAAAGAGCCGGAAGTAGTGGCCGAAGGTGGGCAGACCCATAGCGTCGGCGAAGGGAACCATGTCGCCGCTGTTCTCTCCCGACAGCTTCGTGTCCGGCGCGCGGTGCACGCGAACGAAGTCGCCCATCCATTGCCGGTGGGCCCCGATGAAATAGGCGCGGGTCTTCGCGTAGCCGAGCTTCAGGGTAGTCTCGGCGGAACCGTCCCCGGCAAGGACAACGGAGTATTCGAGGGTCTTGCTGACCCCGAGGTTCGACTTCCCCGGCTTCACCACCGCGTTGGCCACCGCGAGCAGGTCGGTGGTGTCGACCGGCGGATCGATCGCTCCCGCCCACCCGAGCGCTACCAGCGCGGATTGTGAGGTCGGCTCGTTCAGGTAGACCTGAATGTGCTTCTCGTTCACCGATATGGCCAGCGACTCCAGGGTTGGCAGCACTTGTTCGCTCGACATATGGGCAACCCGGGTCAGCAGTTCGGTGACCAGAGACTGCACCGAGTTCTTCCGGCCCGGAGTGTCCCCCGCCGCGTTCACCACGTTGACGAGTTGCTCCAGCACGTTCTCTGCCGTGAGCGGAACATCCGTCTCGGGCACCGTGATCGGGCCGAAGATCTCGAGCAGGCCGCGGACCATCGGAATGTCCACCGCGACGATGCCATCGACCGACGGCTGACCGAGCGTCTGCCAGAGCTCCATCATGGTTCGCGCGCTGGTCGGGAAGTCGATCCACCAGTTGGCGTCCCGAAGGCGGAAGTGCTTCAGCCAGTCCAGGCCTTCCGCCGGTGGACGCGGCAGGTCGAGGGTGTCATTGGGAAGCGTGTAGATGTTGGCGAAGGTGGTGAGGGTGAAGCCGTCCGGACCGAATTCGACCAGGCTGTAGGTGCCCATGAAACCGCCGGTTGGACGAAGCTCCGCGCCGTTCTGCGAGACCACCAGGAAGCGGTGCTGCCCGGAGAACAGGTACCGCTCCAGGTCGAGCATCGACGGGGCCAGCTGCACCAGGTCGTCCAGGGGGGCGAGCTTCTCCTTGATCTCGGTAATCGCCGACGCCAAGGGTGACACCACTCCGTCCGTGCTCAGGGCGGCCGCGCGATCGGACACGTCGATCAGCGCGGTGAGCGCGGTGTCCAGGTGCTCCGGGGCCAGCCGGATCAGCGCGTTGAGCTGGTCGTCGCCCGACACCGTGGTGACGCCCTGGAGGAGTTTCGCGCCCGCCTCGCCAGCCGTGGAGCCGTCCACGCCGATCGTGGCCAGGTCGTCCGCGGCAGCGAGCTGGCGTCCCACCCACGGAATCGCGTGCAGCCACTCCGGGCCGAGCAGTGCCCGGGCGCTGGAGAACTCGGCACCGGCGGTCTGGAAAGCCTCGATGGCGGCGGCGGGATCCTGCGGGTTCAGGCTGTCCAGGCCCGCCAGGGCGGCCGCCTTGCCCGCGGTCGCGTGGGCCTCGAACTGCCTAGCCTGGAAGAAGCCCCAGATGCCCACTGCCGCGATCACCAGGATCCCGGCGGCGAGCACCACCCAGCGCACCCTCCCCCTCATGCCAGCAACCATAGTCGGGGCATCCACGCCGGCCGTGCCCGCCTGGCGGCCCTCCGTTCACCGCCGGACCGAGCGGTTCGGTAGCGTTGCCCCATGCCACGAGTCGAGCCGTTCCCGGCCATCCGCTACGCCCCCGGCAGCGACCTGCAGCAGGTGATCGCTCCGCCGTACGACG
>JAGQUI010000215.1 GCA_020438595.1 Propionibacteriaceae bacterium
GGGTCAGTCGGCGCCGAACTCCATGCCGGAGAGGTTCTGCGCCTCTTCGATCTCGGGCTCGGTGGCGTTGCCCGCGGTGATCGCGGAGGCGTGGCCGGAGTCCAGTTCGCCGACGAGGGCGGACACCTCGCCGCCGACCAGCCCGAGTTGGGAGTACTGCTCGAGGCGGGTGCGGGAGTCGGCGATGTCGAGGTTGCGCATGGTCAGCTGGCCGATCCGGTCCAGCGGGCCGAACGCGGCGTCCCCGACCCGCTCCATGGAGAGCTTCTCCGGGTGGTAGGAGAAGGCCGGACCGTCGGTGTCGAGGATCGACCAGTCGTCGCCGCGACGCAGCCGCAGGGTCACCGATCCGGTGATCGCCGAGCCCACCCAGCGTTGCAGGGACTCACGGACCATCAGCGACTGCGGGTCGAGCCAGCGGCCCTCGTACATCAGCCGGCCGAGCTTGCGTCCCTCGAGCTGGTAGTTCGCGAAGGTGTCCTCGTTGTGGATGGCGGTGACGAGTCGCTCGTAGCAGATGTGCAGCAGCGCCATGCCGGGGGCCTCGTAGATGCCGCGGCTCTTGGCCTCGATGATCCGGTTCTCGATCTGGTCGCTCATGCCGAGGCCGTGGCGCCCGCCGATCGCGTTCGCCTCGAGGACCAGGTCGACGGCGGACGCGAAGGTCTTCCCGTTGATCATCACCGGGCGGCCCTGCTCGAAGGTCACCGTGACGTCCTCGGGGAGGATCTGCACCGCCGGATCCCAGAACCGCACGCCCATGATCGGCTCGACGATCTCGATGCCGACGTCGAGGTTCTCCAGTTCCTTTGCCTCGTGGGTGGCGCCCCAGATGTTGGCGTCGGTCGAGTAGGCCTTCTCCTTGGAGTCGCGGTAGGGCAGGCCGCGTTCGGTGAGCCACTGGGACATCTCGGCGCGCCCGCCGAGCTCGCGGACGAAGTCGGCGTCCAGCCAGGGCTTGTAGATGCGCAGCTGCGGGTTGGCCAGCAGGCCGTAGCGGTAGAACCGCTCGATGTCGTTGCCCTTGTAGGTGGAGCCGTCGCCCCAGATCCACACGTCGTCGGCGCGCATGGCGCGGACCAGCATGGTGCCGGTGACGGCGCGTCCGATCGGGGTGGTGTTGAAGTAGGTCCGTCCGCCGGTGCGGATGTGGAACGCCCCGCAGGTCAGGGCGACCAGGCCCTCCTCCACCATCGCGGCCGTGCAGTCGACCATGCGCGAGATCTCCGCGCCGTAGGCGCCGGCGCGGCCGGGCACCGAGTCGATGTCGGGCTCGTCGTACTGGCCGAGGTTCGCGGTGTAGGTGCACGGGATCGCACCCCGCTCGCGCATCCAGGCGACCGCGACGGAGGTGTCCAGGCCGCCGGAGAAGGCGAGGCCGACGCGTTCGCCGACGGGGAGTTCGGTGAGGACCTTGGGCATGACGGCGATCCTATCGGGAGCACCGGGTGCGGGGGGCCGCTGCCCACCCCCCCCGGATGTTCAGTCCGTCATCGGCCGGGTCAGGCGCCCCTGCGCGTCGACGACCAATTCCTCCTCGGCGAACGGTTCGTGCATTCCGAGGAGGAAGACCCGCCAGGCCGCTTCTTCGATCGGCCAGTCCTCGACGGCGAGTTCCTGCTCGTCGGGCTCGTCGACCAGGAAGTCCGGGGCGAACCGGCGCCGACCGTCGATGGTGAGCACGACGACCTTCCGGCGGAAGACGCCGCCGAGATAGCTGGGCACGAAGAAGAACTCGAGCCGGTGGTCGTCCAGCGCGCGCGCATCGCGAAGCTCGATCTCACCGTCATCGCCATGCCGGCGCCCCTCGGAGAGCACGGCCTCGCGAAGGCGCTCGGCCCAACCGTCGACCGGCATCACCAACCTCCGCCTCCGCCGCCGCCGGCTCCACCCCCGCTGCTGCGCACACGGGGTCGGTTCACCCAATCGGGGCAGCGATCCACGCCCAGACAATAGGCCGTGATCAGCCCCTGCTGCAGGTCCTGTCGGTTCGTGCGGTAGTCGACCACCGACAGCAGGGTCACGCCGGCACCGGTGCGCCAGCACACCCGACCGAGAATCGGCAACCTCGCACAGCGCACCCGCACGAGCCGGATGCGGTACTCCTTGCGCGTGCCGTTCGCCTCCGCCAGCTTGGATCTCGGCAGCCAGGTGGCCAGCGCGGCCAGCTGCAGGTTGTGCTTGGCGACGAGCTTCGTGATCACGCGCGACGGAACGCGCACGGATCGGCCGTAGGGGTCCGTGATGTGCGCCGCGGTGGCCTGCGCCGATCCAACGGGCCCCAGCGCGATCATCACCACGGCCGCCAGCAGGGCGAACGCCACCCGCCACGCCCAACGATCTCTTCGTGCGATCTTCTCCATGCCTGCACCTTCGGCAGGCACGCACCGGAACGGTCACCCGTCCACAGGGACAGCGCGGCCCACCCGGTTGTCCACAGGCTCAGGCGAGGATCGGGTCGGCCAGAACCTCGGCGAGCACGCGCAATGGTTCGGCGGAGGCCACCGGATCGTCGGTCACGCTGATCAGGGCTTTCCACAGGGCCCAGCCGCGGGCGCGCGCCCAGGCGCCCCGGTCCAGGTCGACCGCCTCGGCGAACGCCGTCCGGGCGCGGCCCTCGAGGAACGTCCAGGCGATCACCAGGTCGCACGCGGGATCGCCGACACCGCACGTGCCGAAGTCGATCACCGCAGCCAACTCACCGCGGTCGACCATCAGGTTGCCGACCGCGACGTCCCCGTGGAACCAGACCGGACGCCCCGTCCAGGTGCTGCCGAGCGCGTCCTGCCAGACCGCCAGCGCGGCCGGCCCGTCGACGCGACCGGCCAGGTGGTCGATCCGGCGACGGGTCTCCTCGTCGTAGTGGGACGGCGGGCAGCCGCGGAAGAAGCTGTGCACGCCGGCCGCCGGCCCGCCGGTGGCGTCCGCGCCCCACAGCGCCCGCAGGAACCCGGACAGGTCGCCGGCGAACCGCACCGGGTCCGCCACCGTCCGCCCGGTCGCCGGCTCGCCCGGCAGCCACCGGCGCACCGACCACGGCATCGGGTAGGCGGCGGACGGACGACCCGCGAACACCGGCTCCGGGATCGGCAGCGGGAGTTGCGGCGCCAGCACCGGCAGCCAGCGATCCTCCTTCGCGACCGCCGCCGCGTACCGCTCGTGCGAGGGCAGCCGGACGGTCAGCTCGTCGCCGAGCCGGTAGCTGCGGTTGTCCCAGCCGTCCTGTGGAACCGGCACGACAGGCAGGTCGGCCCACTGCGGAGCCTGCTCGGCCAGCAGTCGCTGGACCAGCTCCGCGGTGATGCCGCCCCGGCCGTCCACTCAGGGGCGCGTCTCGGCCTCGACCGACTCGGCGGCGATCCGCCGGGCCTCCCGGTCGAGCGCACCGACCACTGCGCGCAGCGACGCCGTCACGATCGACTCGTGCAGGCCGACGCCCCACAGAACGTGGGTGTCCTCGCCCTCGCCGATCTCTGCCTCGACGTAGGCGGCCGCCATCGCGTCGCCGCCGGAGGAGAGCGCGTGCTCGGTGTAGTCCAGCACCCGGACGTGGTAGCCGAGGATGCCCAGCGCGTCCACGAACGCCGACAGCGGCCCGTTGCCCTCGCCGGTGATCTCGCGCTCGACCCCACGGTCGCGGACGGTGGCCGTGACGGTGTAGCCGTGGCCGTTCGACACCGACTTCACCGTGACGAGGCTGAGCGGCTCGACATCGGCCAGGTACTCGTCGGCGAAGATGCGCCACATGTCCTCCGGCGACACCTCGCCGCCCTGGGAGTCGGTGTGCGCCTGGACGACCCGGGAGAACTCCATCTGCAGCCGCCGGGGCAGGTCGAGGTGGTGCTCGGACTTCATGATGTAGGCCATGCCGCCCTTGCCGGACTGGCTGTTCACCCGGATCACGGCCTCGTACGTGCGGCCGACGTCGTGGGGATCGACGGGGAGGTACGGCGCCTCCCAGGGAATCTCGTGCAGAGTCTTCCCCTGGGAAGCGGCCGTCTTCTCCAGCACCTCCAGCCCCTTCTTGATGGCGTCCTGGTGGGAGCCCGAGAAGGCGGTGTAGACCAGGTCGCCCGCGTACGGATGGCGCGGGTGGACCGGCAGGTTGGTGCAGTACTCCACCGTCCGACGGATCTCGTCGATGTCGGAGAAGTCGATCTTCGGGTCGACGCCCTGGGTGAACAGGTTCAGGCCCAGGGTGACCAGGTCCACGTTGCCGGTGCGTTCGCCGTGGCCGAACAGGCAGCCCTCGACGCGGTCGGCACCGGCCATCAGGGCCAGTTCGGTGGCCGCCACCGCCGTCCCCCGGTCGTTGTGGGGGTGCAGCGAGATGGCCACGTGGTCACGGTTGCGGATGTGCCGGCCGAAGTACTCGATCTGGTCGGCGTAGGTGTTGGGCGTGGACCGCTCGACCGTGGCCGGCAGGTTCAGGATGATCTCCCGGCCCGGGCCGGGCTGCCACACGTCCATCACCTCGTTGCAGATCTCGACCGCGAAGTCGGTCGGGGTCTGCGTGAAGATCTCGGGGCTGTACTGGTAGCCGAACTCGACGTCGCCGAGGTTCTGCTCGGCGTACTTCATGACCAGTTCGGTGCCCCTGGTCGCCATCGCGATGCACTGTGCCTCGTCGATCCCGAACACCACCCGCCGGAACAGTTCCGCGGTCGCGTTGTACATGTGGATGGTTCCCCGCTTGGCCCCGATCAGGGACTGGGCGGTTCGTTCGATCAGGTCCTCACGGGCTTGGGTCAGGACGCTGATGGTGACATCGTCGGGAATGGCATCGGACGTGATCAGGCTGCGCACGAAGTCGAAGTCCGTCTGCGACGCGGATGGGAAGCCGACCTCGATCTCCTTGTAGCCCATCCGGACCAGCAGGTCGAACATCTTGCGCTTCCGCGACGGCGTCATCGGGTCGATCAGCGCCTGGTTGCCGTCCCTCAGGTCGGTGGACAGCCACCGGGGTGCGGCGGTGATCTTCTTCGTCGGCCAGGTCCGGTCGGGCAGGTCGATGGGCTCGAACGGCGTGTACCGGTCGAACGGCATCGGGCTGGGTTGCTGCACCGGGACAGACTGCGGACGCGTCCCGAAAGTCTGGGTTGTCATGGGTTCCTCGCTGGTTGGCGTGCGGGCTGACAGGCGCGTGACGAACTCCGCAGCGAGGAGGCCTGATCTGTTTCTAGGCCTCGCTGCGGCGACCAAGCAGGAGTCGCGCCCACGACATGGCACTCATGCTGACACACGACCGTCGCATTAGCCAAGACCGGCGCGCATGCTGAGACGGGTGGGACGGATGGACCGAGTAAGGAACCGTCCCCGACTCGGTC
>JAGQUI010000216.1:0-3535 GCA_020438595.1 Propionibacteriaceae bacterium
GGCTAGTCAAGCGGGTTGGTATCCGGATCCGGGCGGGCAGCCCGGCCTGTACAGGTGGTGGACGGGCAGCGCGTGGAGCGAGTCGGTCACCCCGAACCCGCAGGGCACGCCGCCGCCGACCGGAGCGGGCCAACCGCCCGGCGGACCCGCCCCGTCCGCGGGGTACGGCCAGGCCACCAGCGGCTACCCGGGCTACAACTACCCCCAGCAGAAGCGCCGCGGCGCCCTCGCCTGGTGGCTGGTCGCCGGGGCCGCCGTGATCGCCGTGGTGGTCGTGGTCGCGTTCGTGGTGCGGGGCATGGGCGGTTCCGTCCCCGGGCTGCCCCAGATCCCCGGGAGCAACCCGACCGGCACCTACTCCCCGGACATCTGCCCGCCGGGCTCCGACCAGACCGTCCCGCCCAGCGCGCCGGCCCAGGCCGGCTGGATCAGCAGCGGGAAGCTCGCCTTCCCGGAGATGGGCGGGGAGTGGCAGACCCAGTACGACAACCGGGTGCCGTGGGGCTCGCTGGCGATGGAGCAGCTGGTCGTGGTGCAGTCCGACTACGACGGCGAGTCGGGCCACGACTGGGTGGCGAGCGTGCTGGTCAGCGACCTGTTCGTCGGGGACGGCTTCGCCAGCACCAAGGTGGCCGCGGAGACCGTGCTCAAGTGCGTGCTGGGCATCTACTACAGCGACACCGCGGTCACCGAGCAGCAGATCAGCAGTGCCAAGCACAACGTCGACGGCCACAACGGCTGGCTGATCGAGACCCAGCTCAGCTTCGACATCCCGGGCCTGGAGACCAAGGGCGAGCGCGTGCTGCTGCTGGTCGTGCAGACCGGCACCGACGACTACGGCCTGTTCTACGCGTCGATCCCGGACCCGCGCAACGACCTGCTCCCGGACGCCGAGCAGGCGATGGCCGGCCTGAAGGTGATCACCTGACGATCCTGGCGCGGACCGCTCAGCCGCACTCGTAGAGGCCGCGGGACGCCTTCAGCGCCAGCACCCGGGCCGCGGACTCGGCCACGCGGGCGGCGAGTTCCGGGTCGGCCTTCGCGGCCTTCCGCAGACCGGACGCCATGGTGCCCGCGGTGGCGGCGTCCACGGTCAGGGCGAGGTCGCCGCCGGCTTCGACGAAGCGCACCGCCCGCTCGGAGACGGGGATCTCGCCCACGGCCGCGGCCGCGCCGAGGTCGTCGCTGATCACCACCCCGTCGAACCCCCAGTCGCGGAGCAGCCCGATCACGGTCGGGGAGAACATCGCGAGGTGGTCGGGGTCGATCTTCGCGTAGCGCGCGGACGACACCATCACCGCGTCCGTCCCGTCGGCGACGGCGTCCCGGAAGGGCCGCAGCAGCCGGCTCTTCGGCGTGGTGGTGCGGTCCACCACGGAATCGGCGAAGTCGGTGTTCCCGGTCACCGCACCCAGGCCGGGGAAGTGCTTCACCGCCACTCCCACGCCGGCGGCGTGCATGCCCTCGCTGAACGCCCCGACCTTCGCCGAGACGGTCTTCGGGACGGAGCCGTAGCCGCGCTGCAGGCGGGCGATCGGCTCGTTCGTCGCGGCGAAGGTCGTGGGCACCACGTCAGCGACCGGGGCCAGGTTGAGCAGCACCCCGGCACCGGCCAGTTCCTCGCCCCAGCCGGTCGCCCGCCTGGTGAGCTTCGCGTTCGACATCCCGGCCTGCTGCGCGGCGGACGGGATCGTCGAGAAGCCGGGGCCCTTCAGCCGCTGCACCAGGCCGCCCTCCTGGTCGGCGGCGACGAGCATGCCGGTATCGCCGCTGAGCGCGGCCAGCTTGGCGGTCAGGGCCTCGACCTGCGTGGCCCCGCCGGGCGTCGCCCCCATCACGATCGCCGAGCCGAGGTGGTACTTGCGGATCGCGACCCGCTGGGCGTTGGTCAGGTCGACGCCCACCCCCACCATGACCAGCTGCCCCACCTGCTCGGTCAGGTTCAGCGAGGCGGCCGCCGCGGTGCAGGCCGGTGCCGTCGAGGTCGGTTCGGGGGTTGCCGTGGACGCCGCAGCGGTGGGCGCGGCCGACGTGGCGGCCGGACCGGTACCCGGATCCTGCGGGAACGGCAACGCGCTGCACCCGGCCAGCAGGACGCCGGCGAGGACCAGCGCGGGCAGCCTCATCCGTCCAGCTCCACGGCGAGCAGGGCGTTCTCCACGACCTCGGCCAGGGCCGGGTGGATCCAGTACTGCCCCCGCGCCATGGTGTGGACGTCGAGCCCGAAGGTCATCGCCTGCACCAGGGGCTGGATCAGGTTCGGCGCGTCCGGCCCGATGATGTGCGCGCCGAGCAGCATCCCCGTGGCCGGGTCGGCGATCACCTTCGCGAAGTGGTCGGTGTCCTCCATCGCCCAGCCGAACGCGACCCCGCCGTAGTCGCGCAGCCCCACCGCGTGGCGCAGGCCCTGCTCGCGGCACTGGGCCTCGGTGAGCCCCACGCAGGCGACCTGCGGGCCGCTGAACACGGCCTGCGGCACGAACCGGTGGTCGCTGGCGACCAGGTCGTCGGGGTGCAGCAGGTTGTGCCGCACGACCCGCGCCTCGTGGTTGGACACGTGCTTGAGCTGGAGGGGCGACGACACGTCGCCGAGTGCCCAGATGCCGTCCGCGGTGGTGCGCTGGTAGGCGTCGGTGACCACGCGGCCCGCGTCGTCCAGTTCGACCCCGGTCGCGTCGAGGGCGAGGGTGTCGCCGTTCGGGATCCGACCGGTGGCGACCATCAGGTGGTCGGCCTCGAAGAAGTACTCGATGCCGTCGTCATCGGTGGTGCCGACCTCGATGCGTCCGGCCGCGTCGGCGACGGACGCGAGGTGCTGGCCCAGCCGGAGCACGACGCGGCGGCTGATCAGGTCGGTGAACCGTTCGGAGATCGCCTCGTCGGCGAAGCGCAGCAGCTTCGGACCGCGGTGCAGCAGGGTGACCTGGGTGCCGTAGGCGGCGAAGATGTGGGCGAACTCGGCCGCGACCAGGCCGCCGCCGACGATGATCAGCGACTTCGGCAGCTCGGCGAGCCGCATGATCGTGTCGGAGGTGTGGATGCGGTCGGCCAGGTCGGGGTCGTCCATACCCGGCACGTCCGGGATCCGGGGCCGCGAGCCGGCGGCCAGCACGAACTGGTCGGCGGTGAACTGCTCCTCGCCGACGCGGAGCATTTTCGGGGCCACGAAGTGGGCGGTGTCCCGGTAGAGGGCGACGTTGTCGCTGTCGCGCCGATAGGCCTCGCCGTCCGCGGCGATCGGGTCGATCCGGCCGAACACCCGGTCGCGGATGTCGGACCAGCGGACGCGCACCGGGCCGGTGTCCACCCCGAGCGCAGAAGCGTGCCGGGCCTCCTCGGCGAGGTCGGCCGGGTGCGCGAACATCTTGGTCGGGATGCAGCCCACGTTGAGGCAGGTGCCGCCGAACCACTCCTGCCCGTCGACCAGAGCGACCTTCCAGTCGGAGAACTGCTTGGTGATGATCGTGTTCCCGGTGCCGGAGCCGATCACGCACAGGTCGAAGTGCCGCATGCCCCGATTGTGGCATGGCGTCCC
>JAGQUI010000216.1:3543-5307 GCA_020438595.1 Propionibacteriaceae bacterium
TGATGATCGTGTTCCCGGTGCCGGAGCCGATCACGCACAGGTCGAAGTGCCGCATGCCCCGATTGTGGCATGGCGTCCCGAACCGCCGGTGCACGAACAGCGCAGCGCTGACGTCGGCACGACCGCGCCCCCGAAGGTTCATGTCGCCCAACCCGGCCCCGGACCAGAGGCATGCTCGCGCCTGAGGAACGCCGGCCGATCAGCGGTTGCGGGCACGTTCGACCGCGCGCTGCGCGGCCAGATGCGCGCGTGTCCTGCCGTCCCTCAGCCCCGCTACAGGCCGAGGTCGGCCCGGGCTTCTTCAAGGGTTTGGGTGCGGACGTGCCAGTCCACGCCTTGCTGGATCAGGATTCCGGACCCGTAGGCGTTGTCGTCGTCGGCAGGGATACCGAGCGCCCCGAGGTAGCGGATCAGCAACGGTCGATCGAGGCGATCGCGGATGCGGCGGGCCGTGTAGCGCGACACGTCCTCGAACTCGAACGGGGCCCCGGAGGTGATCCACTCCCAGCGGCCGTCTGCCGCGACCGCACCAAGGGCACGCTCGTACATGAGCGGGGGCTCACCGGCGGGGCCCTGGATCCAGAGCTGGGTTCCGGCATGACCGGGTCCGTGCCGGGGGGGCGTGTTGAGCCACGACGCAGCGCACGCCCATGATCCTTGCGATCGCCGGGCCGATCGCGGTGGCGTCGCCACCGTTGACGAAGTTGTTCAGGTAGGCCGTCCAGCCATCACACGCCATCACCAGTTCGCGCGTGCACGGTGCCTCGAATGGCAAGAGCGTCCGCAGCGATTCCGGATAGGGGCGAGGCTCGCCGACCTCAAGCTTCGTGTCGCGGCGGGCCAGACGGATGGCTGCGAGAACGTCCTGGACCGGGGCCTGCAGGTACTGGACTGCCCATTTGATCGGACTCGCGTCACCGCCCAGAAGCTGCCCCATGGCCGAACACTAGCGAGGCCGGCCCAGCCTCACGGTCACCCCGTCCAGCTCGCCGCCAACACGCGCGACCCTGCGGCATGAGCGTGAATCCCGTTTCGGGATTCGAGCGGGTATCATCGGTGCATGAGCACTCAGATCGCCGTTCGGCTGCCCGACGGCATGGTGGCCTTCCTCGACCAGGCGGTGGCTCAGGGCAAAGCCGCGAGCCGGGCTGCGCTGGTCGCCTCCGCGCTTGAGCGCGAGATGCGTCGGCAAGCCGCCGAAGCCGACGCCACCATCCTTCGTGCGCAGGGCGCGGCTGATGAGCTGGACGCTCTCGTCGACTGGACCATGCACAACGTCGATGTCGCCGACTAGCGTGCGCGAAATCTGCCTGGCGCGACTGGACAAGACACGACCGGTCGTCGTGCTCACCCGTGAGGCTGCTCGTGCGGCCATGACCAAGGTCACCGTCGCGCCCATCACCTCGACCATCAAGGGACTCAGCAGCGAAGTCCGGGTCGGGCCCAGGAACGGACTCGAATCCGACAGCGTGATCTCGGTCGACAACGTTGTCACCATCCCGGCGACAGCTCTCGGGCGAACCGTCGGTTACCTGACCACCGAGCAGGACTCACTCCTCGCCCGAGCCATCGTCCTCGCCTACGACCTCGACATCGCCCTCGCCGACAACTCCTAACAACGCGAAATCGGCGGCATGATCGTGAGGTTGTGGCCGCTTCAGGCAGCTTATGAGCGGCCGAGCCGGCAGCCGATCGCGTTCTGGCCGCTCGACGCAGCTTATGAAGCGGCTCAGGGCGCGCAATAGCTGCTTCACGCGGCCATAG
>JAGQUI010000217.1 GCA_020438595.1 Propionibacteriaceae bacterium
CCTTCTTCTGCGGCTCGAATGCCGTGCTGCGCCGCGAGGCGCTGATGGAGCTCGGCATCCTCGGCTACGTCACCGCCACCGAGAAGGCCGTCACCGACGGACTCCGGCGGGCCCGCGGCATCGTTCGCAAGGCGGTCCGCAGGGCGAGCCGGCCGGCCGAGCAGGCGGCCCTCGGCCAGATGTCCGCCGCGATCAACGACGCCCTCGCCCGGATCGGCAACGGCGAGCCGATCGGCGAGGTGACCTACCGCCTGCGCGCCCGGATCACCGAGCTGTCCCGCCTGGTCGTGGCCGGTGACCTGGTCCAGATCGGTGCCGACCTCGACGAACTCGGCCTGGCCGAGGTCGGCGTCGCCGCCCAGACCCCCGAGCTGGTCGCCAGCCTCGCCGGCGACGAGCTCAGCCCGCTGAACGCGCTGGACTCCGTCCGGCAGACCCTCGACGCGCTCGACATCGGTCGCTCCGGCGAGGCGCAGGCGCTGCTGCCGATGGCCACGATCTCGGTCACCGAGGACATGGCCACGGCGATGCGGCTGCACGCGAACGGCTGGCGGAGCGTCTACCACAACGAGGTGCTCGCCGACGGGCTGGCACCCGAGGGCCTGGACGCCTCGCTCACCCAGCGCCTGCGCTGGGGCCAGGGCACCGTCCAGGTGCTGCTGAAGGAGAACCCGCTGTTCCTGCGCGGGCTGAGCCTGCCCCAACGGCTGATGTACTTCTCCACGATGTGGAGCTATGTCTCCGGCTTCGCCACGGTCGTCTACCTCGTCGCGCCGGTGCTCTTCCTGGTCTTCGGGGTGCTGCCCGTGAACAGCTACGCCGCACCGTTCTTCCTGCGCTTCCTGCCGTTCATGGTGGCCAACCAGCTGCTGTTCGTGATCGCGTCCCGCGGGTTGCCGACCTGGCGCGGCCAGCAGTACACGCTGGCCCTGTTCCCGCTGTGGATCCAGTCCTGCGTGACCGCGGCGGCCAACGTCTTCGGCGGCGCGCCACTGAACTTCGCCGTCACGCCGAAGGTGGGCACGCGCGCCCGCCGGTGGGACCTGCGCCGGATCCGCTGGCAGGTCGTCACCGCGGCCGTCCTGGTCGTGGCTGTCGTCGCGGGCGCGGTCCGACTGGCGCTCCAGCAGGCCGAGGTGGTCGGAACCCTGGTCAACATCGGCTGGGTCGGCTTCGACCTGGTCGCCCTGGGTGTGCTCGTGGGAGCCGTGCGGTACCGCGGCTACACCGAATCCGAGAAGGAGGAGAAATGACGAGCTTCCGCATCGACGAAGCCGGGGAGGACATCGCCATCGTCAGGGCCGAAGGGCGCCTGAACATGGTGGCGGCGCCCGAACTGCGCGACGTCGTCGGACGAGCTGTCGCGTCGGGTCGCCGGCGCGTCGTGGTCGACCTGGCCGGGGTGGAGTTCATGGACTCCTCCGGACTGGGCGCCCTGATCGCGTCGCTGAAGACCGCGCGCCAGGCCGGTGGCGACCTCCGGATCGCCGCGGTCAACGAGCAGGTCGCGCTCGTCCTGCAGCTGTCCAACCTCGACCGCATCCTCAAGCCCTACCCCGACGCCGATGCAGCCTTCACCGAGTAGCTACCGCGCCGTCGTGCACAGCCCGCCCGGGACTGTCGACGACGCCCACGACTTCCTGGAGACGGTCTGGAGGGAGCGCCCCGACATCGACGCGGCCGAACGCATGGCGATCGAGACCGCGCTGAGCGAACTGGTCACGAACGTGATCCAGAACAACCCGGACCGGCCCGTGTTCTGCGAGGTGACGCTGACGGTCGAACCGGGCGTCCTCGTGCTGCAGACAGCCGACACCGGCGACCCGCTCGCCGAGGCGCCCGCACCGTCCATGCCTTCCGCGGACGCCGAGCACGGCCGTGGCCTGGCCCTGATCGAACTGGTCGCCGACAGCCTCGAGTACCGGCACGACGGGGCGCTGAACATCTGGCAGGTGACCAAACACCGGCTCCGCTGAGCCGGGTGGACCGAGTTGGGAACCGTCCCCAATCGGTCCGGACCAAGTTGGGGACGGTTCCTAACTCGGTCCACGCAAGCAGGTCGGGACAACTTCACAGGTATCCCCACGCGCCACTTTAAACAGCACCACAATAGTGCTGTTAAATCCGGCGAGCGCCGAAGGGGGCCCTCCTCGTGAACGACTGGATCCACAACGTCGACTCCTCCACCGTTCTGTGGGGGCAGACCATCATCTACACCGCGTACTGCCTGGTGATCATCTCCCTGGTCGCCTGGTTCGCCAGCAAGCTGACCGGCAAGCAGGGCCGGATCACCATCAGCCCCAGGGTCTTCTACACCTGGGTGGGCTTCCTCACCGTGCTGGGGGTGAGCCTGCACATCATCACCTACAACACGATCCCGTGGGTCAAGGACGACCTCCACGGCAACCCGAACGTCGCCGAGACCTACCAGATCACCATCGCCGACCACGCCTGGCAGGTTCCCGGCGGGAAGCTCGAGGTGCCCTGCGACCAGCTCGTGAAGTTCTCGGTGACCACGCAGGACCTCACCTACGGCTTCGGCATCTTCCGCCAGGACAACTCGATGATCACCCAGATGCAGGTCGTGCCCGGCCACGCCAACGACCTGCTGTGGACCTTCACCAGGAACGGCACCTTCGACATCCGTTCCACCGAGTACTCCGGCCCGGCCGGCTACCGCATCGTCGCCGACGACGCCGTGGTGGTCAGCGGCTGCACCCAGGAGGGCTGAGCGATGACCTTCACCGACACCCTCGTCAACGGCAACCAGGGCGCGTTCAAGCCCGCCACCCTCACCCCCCTGCAGAAGCTCACCCTGCAGTACGTCGTGTTCGGCCTCGTGTACTACGGGTTCGCCGCGATCGAGGGCATGCTGATGCGGATCAACCAGGTGCAGCCGCAGGAGCTGCTCTACCCCGAGCGCTACTTCGCGATGCTCACCGCGCACCCGCTGGTCGGGATCTTCGGCTCCAGCTACCTGCTCGTGTTCGGCGCGTTCACCTTCCTGGTGCCGTACCTGATGAAGAAACCGCTGTGGTCGGTCCGGGCCGCGCGGTGGACGCTGTGGCTGATCGTGGGCGGCGTGTTCACGTTCTGGCTGGACGGGTTCCTCACCCACTACGCCCCGCTGTACACGCTGTACTGGCCGCTGCCGGCGGACTTCAACCAGTTCAACCCGGTCTCCGGCGCCGTGTTCATCCTCGGCGTCGCGATCGTCATGGTCGGCACGGCCCTGTTCGTGCTGAACGTGTTCAAGACCATCACCTACACCCCGGCCGGCTGGACGAAGCAGCCGGTCGGCGCCCTGCTCGGCGACGCCCTCGGCCTGACCACGCTGAAGAAGTTCTTCCAGGGCAGGCTGCGCCGCGACACCGAGCAGGACCACCTGGTCTCCCTGCCCGTCGCCGCGATCGCCCGGGGCACCGTGGACGTCGCCTTCAACGTGGCCATCATCCTGTTCTCCGGGGTGCTGATCCTCGTCTACATGGTGGCCGAGCTGATGGGCACCTCCCTGAAGACCACGGCCGTCGACGCGCTGCTCTACAAGAACTGGTACTGGTGGGGCCTCGACCTCGTCGCGGACGGGCTCGTGCTCGTCTTCGTCGCCGGCACGTGGTACCTGCTCGCGTCCCTGATCACCAACTCCGAGGTGTTCATGTCGCGGTGGGCCCGCTTCGCCCTCGGCCTCGAGCTCGTCGTTTCGTGGACGGTGTGGAGCCACCACCTGCTCTCCGACCAGGCCCAGCCGGCCTTCCTGAAGGTGGGCTCGGGCGAGATGGTCACCGCGTTCGAGCTGATCACCCAGGGGCTGGCGTTCTTCATCACGCTGGTCACGCTGTGGAAGGCGCGTCCGCTGACCATGGACAACCCGCTGAAGTTCCTGATCGGCGGCCTGCTCGGCTTCGCCCTGGCCGTGCCCGCGGGCATCATGCAGGCCGACGCCGGCCTGAACCGGATCCTGCACAACACCCAGTGGGTGGTGGGGCCGCACGTCCACGTCGCGATCCTGGTCGGCCTGACCATGACGCTGTACTCCGCGGTCTACCTGCTGCTGCCGATGCTCACCAACGGCGCGAAGCTGTGGAGCCAGAAGCTGGCCAACGTGCACTTCTGGACGCACCTGGTCGGCGGCATCGGGATGGGCGCGTTCATGGGCATGGCGGGGCTGCAGGGCATGCTACGGCGCACCATCTACCTCGACGGGGAGTTCCTGCCGTACATGGTGCTCGCCGCCCTCAGCGGCGCGCTGCTGCTGGTGGCCCTGGCCTGCTTCCTGGTGAACATCGTGATGACGCTCGGGCTGAAGGGCGCGGTCGGCATCTTCCGGCGCTCGGAGCTCCCGGCGTCCGAGATCGTGCCGGGCACCGACCTCGCCGAACAGGGCGCCAACTAGGAGATTCCCGAAGACGCCCCGCGTAGCATGACTGCGAGGGGAGGACCATGCGGATCACGCGCGCGGCGGACATCGGCCTGCGGGCACTCATGGTGCTCGCAGGCCGGCCCGACGACCAGACCACCGTCGCCCGGCTCGCCGACCAGCTCGCCGTCCCGGAGCGCCACCTCGGCAAGGTCGTGCAGAAGCTCGCCGCCGGCGGCCTCGTCGAGACCGTGCGCGGACGGGGCGGCGGCCTGCGCATCTCCACCGCAGGGCTCGCCGCCACCGCTGCCGACGTGCTGGTCGCGACCGAGGGCCGGCGACCGGCCGTCAACTGCTACGACCCGCCCTGCCCCCTGCTGGCCCACGACTGCAAGCTCCGCGGGGCGCTCGCGCACGCCCAGGACGCGTTCCTGGACGACCTGGCCGGCTTCACCATCGCCGAGCTGGCCACGCCGCTGGGGTAGCCGGCCCTGAATCCTCATCGCAGCTTCACAGTTGCTTCACACAAGGACGGGAGGCTCAGGCTGACCCCGACCTCGTGGAGGACACCGTGCGCACACCGAGCCCCCCGGCCGGCAAAGGCCGCCTGACCCGCTTCCAGCAGCGCACCCGGCGGATCCTGCACGTCAAACGCGCCCGGCACCTCACCCAGCTGGCGGTGGCGGTCGTGATCGTGGTCGCCGCCGTCCGCCACCAGGTGGAGAAGAACTCCGGAGCGGCTTCGGTGGACGCGCTGTGCCCGTTCGGCGCCATGGAGACCCTGGTCACCTGGCTCACCACCGGAGCCCTGATCACCAAGATCCACCCGTCCAACTTCGTGCTGGGCATCGCGCTGCTGGCGGCGACGCTGCTGGTCGGCAACGCGTTCTGCGGCTGGATCTGTCCGTTCGGCACCGTCCAGGACGCGCTCACCTGGGT
>JAGQUI010000218.1 GCA_020438595.1 Propionibacteriaceae bacterium
CGACGCCTGGTTCGACACCGGTTCGCACCGCGCCGGCGCCGGGTTTGTGCGGCGGGTGGCCGAGCTCGCCGAGGCGGCCGGGCACCATCCCGACGTCGACCTGCGCGCCACGGGCGTCCACCTGAGACTCTTCAGCCACGACGTGGGACGGCTGACCGGACGCGACGTCGCGCTGGCGCGCGGGATCTCCGGGGTGGCCGCCGACCTCGGCCTGCGGGCGGACCCGTCGGCGGTGCAGCGGATGCAGCTCGCGATCGATGCCTCGGACACCGCGGCCCTGATGCCGTTCTGGCAGGCGGCCTTCCGCTACGACCGGGTCGAGGAAGACCACCTGGCCGACCCGCTCGGCCGGCACCCCCGGATCTGGTTCCAGGAGATGGACGCACCCCGGCCGTTGCGCAACCGGATCCACCTCGACGCGGGCACCCCGGGTGAACTGGTGGCCGACAGGACGATCGCGCTGCAGGCGGCCGGCGGCCGGATCGCGTACGAGAACGAGTGGTGGCGAACGGTGGCGGACGCCGAGGGCAACGAGGTGGACGTGTTCCCGCTCGCCGCCGGGTACGGCAGCTTCGACGACCCCGAGGCCGGGGACTGGCGGACGATGCTGACCGCGGCGGTGCACTACCCGACCAGTTCGTTCGGTGCGGGGGTGGCCCTGCTGGAGGCGGCGGCTGCGTTGGCCGACGACGCCGGCCTGCCGCTGATGGTCGACCTGCGCTACGTCGGGGTGACCGTCGACGGCGGCAAGGACCAGCATGAGGCCGAGGGATTCGTCGACCTGGCCCGGGCCGTCCAGGCCGCGGCGCACGCCCTCGGCCTGGTTGCCGACCCGGCTGAGGTGCGCGACTTCCAGGTGGGTGTCGACGCGCTCGACATCGCGCCGGTGCAGGAGTTCTGGCGGGTGGCGCTCGGCTACGTGGCAGATCCCCGTCCCGGCCTGCACGACCTGTACGACCCGCGCCGGCTGAACCCGCCGGTGTTCTTCCAGCAGATGGACGAACCCCGCGAGCAGCGCAACCGGATCCACGTGGACCTGTTCGTGCCGGCCGACCAGGCACAGGCGCGGGTGGCGGCCGCGGTCGCCGCCGGGGGCCGGGTCACCTACGACGCCGAAGCCCCGGACTGGTGGACGCTGGCCGATCCGGAGGGCAACGAGCTCGACATCGCCGTCACGGTCGGACGGGCCGAGCGCGCGGGCTGAGAGGTCGTGCGCGGTGCGGCTGGCCCGCACCCGCGATGCTCCGGGTCGCCTGCCTCAGCTGCGGGTCTCCACCGCCCAGCCGTCGGCCAGCAACTGGTCGTGCAGCGAGGTGGCGTCGCCGACGACGACCAGGGTGAGGGCGTCCGGCGGCAGCAGCTCCATGATCGACTGGGTCGCCGACTCGGGCGTGACCAGGCCGATCGCCTCGAAGTTCGCGTTCACGAACTCCACGTTCACCCCGTCGCGCACCAGCGCGGCGATCCGGTCGGTGACACCCTGGGCGGTCGAGTACCGCAGCGGCGCGACGCCCTTGGTGAAGTTCACCGCATCGGTCACCTCCGCCTGCGTGATCGGGGCGCCGGTCAGGTCGAGCAGCTCGCGGGCGAGCGACAGCGCCTCCGGCACCACCTCGGTGCGGAACGAGCCCTGCATGCTGATCAGGCCGCCCTCGCGCATCGGCGTGTTCACCAGGTGCGCGCCGTAGGTGAAGCCCTTCTCCTCGCGGAGCACCTTGTTCAGCCGGCTCAGGAACGCCCCGCCGAGCGCGTGCGTCGCGACCTGCACGTCGGCCCAGCGCGGATCGCCCCGATCGATGCCGAAGCCGCCCAGCCGCACGTCCGCCTGCACGGCGCCGGGCCGGTCGATCAGCCAGCAGTGCGGCGTCCGCGACGCGGGTACCTCGTGGCTGGTGTAGCCCTCGGCGGGGCTGGTCCAGCCGCCGAATGCGGACGCGGCCTGGGCAAACTCCTGCCCGGACAGGTCACCGGAGATGATCAGGGTCGCGGCATCCGGCCGGTAGTACCGCTCGTGGAAGGAGAGCACGTCGTCGTGGGTGATCGCCGCCACCGAGGCACTGCTGCCCCCGACCATCCGCGACGCGCGGTAGCGCCCCGGGATGCACGCGGCGCGGAACTCCAGGGCCGCGCGGTGGGCCGAGTTCGCCAGCAGGTGCTCGATCTCGGCCAGCCGCAGTTCGCGGTGCCGGTCGACGTCGTCGGGACGCAGTTCCGGCTCCCGCACCACCTCGGCCAGCAGCGCCAGCGCCTCCCCGAGCCGGTCGGTCGGTACCTCCAGGGAGATCTCGCTGCCGGAATAGCCGGCGGAACCGCCCAGCACGGCGCCGATGTCCTCCAGCGCCTCCGCGAACGACGACCCGGGATGCGGGGTGGTGCCCTCGTCGAGGCAGCGCTGCGTGATCGTCGCCACCCCCTCGACGTCGACGGGTTCGGCGTTCAGCGGCGCGTCCAGCACCATCGACACCGCCGCGACGTGCTGGCCCTCGCGGTCGCAGGCCATCAACTGCATGCCGTTGTCGAGCCACAGCCGCGTCGGGTCCGGGAACCGCCAACGCTGCGGCGCCTTCACCTCGGGACGCTGGTCACCGCGCCGCATCGGCGTCCTCCTGCCGGTAGTCGAGTTGGGCCCGCTGGCCGGGCTCCAGGAAGGCGCTGCACGCCTCGGCCACCTGTTCGAGGGTGAGGCGGTCGACCTCCTCGAGCTTCCGGTTCACCCGGTCGGGGTCGCCGTGCAGCGTCGCGTAGGCGCCGATCAGGTCGGCGCGGGAGTCGAACCGGGCCAGCTCGGTGAGCCATTCGCGGGTGAACTGGGCCTTGGTGCGGTCCAGTTCGGCCTGGGTCGGGCCGGCGTCCGCGAGCCGCTCGATCTGGACCAGCGCGGCCCGGTGCGCGTCGGCGATCTCCTGTCCGGGTAGCGCCCGCACGTGGACGACCCCGAGCGAGGTGCCGCCGATCAGCGGCATCGCGGACGCCCCCACGCCCGCTGCCACGCGCTGGCTCCGGACCAGTTCCTTGTGCAGCCGCGACGTCTGGCCGCCGCCCAGCACCGACAGGGCGAGCTCGCACGCGTCGAAGGCCCAGGTGTCTCGGGCCGGGAGCCGCCACGCGTAGTAGGTGGCCGCCGCCGGGACGCGGGCGGTCACCTCGCGGGTCGCCACCGCGTCGAGCGGGGCCAGCGGCGGAGTAGGCGGACGAACCCGGGGGTTCCATGACGACAGGTGCCCGAAGTACTTCTCGGCCCGCTTGAACCCGTCCTTGGCGGTGAGGTCGCCGACGATGGTGAGCACCGCGTTGTCGGGCCGGTAGTGGTTGCGGAAGAAGTTGGCCGCGCCCTCGACGGTGGCGCCGTCGATGTCCGCCATCGAGCCGATCGTGGTGTGGCCGTAGGGGTGGTCGGGACCGAAGACGAGCTCGACGAGCTGCATCATCGCGTCCCCGTACGGCACGTTGTCGTAGCGCTGCCGCTTCTCCTCCTTGACCACCTCGCGCTGCGTCTCGACGCTGGCCTCGTCCAGGTGGTCGGGCAGGGTGGCGAGCCGGTCGGCCTCCATCCACAGCGCCAGGTCGAGCGCGCCGACGGGGAGGGTCTCGAAGTAGTTGGTGCGGTCGAACCACGTGGTGGCGTTCACCGAACCACCGATCGCCTGCAGCGCGTTCAGGTGTTCGCCGCTGGCGACGTGCGCGCTGCCGGAGAACATCAGGTGCTCGAACAGGTGCGCCCAGCCGAACTCGCCGGGACGCTCGTCGCGCGACCCCACGTCGTACCAGAGGTTCACCGCGGCGAGCGGCACGCTGTGGTCGGGACTCACCACTACGCGCAGCCCGTTGTCCAGCGTGCGTTGGTGGATCGGGTAGGTCAGTCGGTCAGGCACTCGCCCATCTCACCACATCCCGGTGGCAGGGGTGAAACAGGGGGCGACCCCGCGATACGGCCGCGGGGGTCGCCCGGTGTGGATCCGGATCAGCGCTGCCAGGCCACCTTGTCCGGAGCGGCGCCGTGGTCGCCTCCGACGCCGCATCCTGCGTGCCTGTCGTCGGCACAGACATGCGCACAGTTGCCCCACCGCTGGCACCGCGGAGGGCGCCGCTTCGGACGGCTGGCAGACTCGACCCGTGACCGGACACCCCACCCCGGACGCTGACTCGTGAGCCTCTCCCGCCGACAGTTCCTCGCCGTCGTCGCGGGGCCGCCCGCGGCCGTCTGCCTCGCCGCGACCGCGTCGTCCTGCACGACCTCGCCGCGACCCGAGGCGCCGCCGGCGCCGCCGTCCGGCGCGGGTCCGGCCCCGACGACCTCGGAGGACTACGGACGGATCGGTGCCCACCGGCTCGGCCCGCCGGTGGGCGACGGCTCCACCTCGGTGGCCCGACCCCAGCCCAACCAGCCCGCGATCCACGTGCTCGAGCCGGGGGAGCGCCCGCCCCAGTTCGTGGTGTTCTCCTGGGACGGCTCGTCCGCCCTCGCCCCGGACAACCTGGCCCGGTTCCGCAGGGTGGCCGCCCGCAACCACGCCGCGATGACCTTCTTCCTGACCGGCATCTACCTGGTGCCGGAGCGGCGGCGGAAGGTCTACGACCCGCCCGGGCACCGGCGCGGCGCCTCCGCGATCTCCTTCATGTCCGCGGCGACGGTGCACCGCACCATCAAGGAGATCGGACAGGCCTGGGTAGAGGGCAACGAGATCGGCACCCACTTCAACGGCCACTTCTGCGGCCGGCGCGGCGCCGCGACCTGGTCGCGGAGCGACTGGCGCCAGGAACTCGAGGAGGTGGAGAAGTTCGTCACGCGGTGGCGCACCATCACCGGGTTCGACGACCTGCCGCCGCTCCCGTTCGAGTTCAGCGACATCGTCGGCGGTCGCACGCCCTGCCTGGAGGGACGCGAGCGACTGCTCCCCGTCGCCCGCTCGCTGGGCTGGCGCTACGACTCCTCCGGCACGCGCACCGCGACCTGGCCGCGGCGGGACTCCTCCGGCCTGTGGAACTTCTCGATGCACCCGGTGCCGTTCGGCAGGCACCGCTCGATCCTGCCGATGGACTACAACTTCCTGGTCAACCAGCACGGCAGGAACACCGCGAAGAACCGGCGCCGCTGGCGCCGCCAGATGGAGAAGTCGCTGCTGGCGGGGCTGAAGCAGAGCCTGCACGGCAACCGGGCACCGCTGGTGATCGGCAACCACTTCTCGCCGTGGCGCCACGGCATCTACCTGGACGCG
>JAGQUI010000219.1 GCA_020438595.1 Propionibacteriaceae bacterium
AGCGTGTCGGCGATCCGCGGCCCACCGGCCACCACCACGATGAACACGCCCTGCAGGCGGCCGCGCACCGCGTCGTCCGCCGCGGAGAGGAGCATCGACTGCCGGAACGCCGCGGACGCCATGTCGGCGCCCCCGCCCACCATCAGGAACGTGCACGAGGCCACCAGCATCGGGACGGGCCAGCGCGGCGCGAACGCGACGGCGACACCGAGCAGGGCGATCGACGCACCCCACAGCACGATGCTCCAGATCACGGCGCGTCCCTGCCGCTGCACCCGGGACACCCATCCGGAGAACACGCCGCCGAGCACGGCCCCGACCGGCATCGCCGCCATCAGCAGCGCGAACTCCGTGCCGCCCTCGATCGGCCCGCCGAAGGACTGGTGGGCGATCTCCGGGAACAGCGCCCGGGGCATGCCGAAGATCATCGCGATCAGGTCGACGCCGAACGAGGTGAGCAGCACCGGGTGCAGGCGCAGGTAGGCCAGTCCGTCGATCACCGAGCGCAGCCCCGGCGCGCCGACCCGGTTCTGCACGGGCAGGCCGGGCAGCCGCCACACGGCGGCCAGCGTGGCGAACAGGCTGAGGGTGTCGATCAGGTACAACCAGGAGTAGCCGAGCACCGGGATCAGCACGCCGCCGATCATCGGGCCCACGATGGCACCGGCCATCATCACGGTCATGTTCAGGGCGTTCGCGGCCGGGAGTTGCGCCGCCGGGAGCAGCCTGGGCAGCACCGCGCTGCGGGTGGGCTGGTTCACCGCGAAGAACGCCTGCTGCAACGCGAACAGGCCGAGCATCAGCCAGACGCTGTTCAGGGAGAGCGCCGACTGCAGCCAGAACAGCGCGCTGGTCCCGATCAGGCCGAAGGTGGTGACCAGCAGCAGCACCCGGCGGTCGAAGTGATCGGCCAGGGCGCCGCCCCACAGCCCGAACACGACCAGCGGCACGAGGCCGAACATGCCGGTCAGCCCGACGTAGCCGGAATCCCCGGTGATCGCGTAGATCTGGGCCGGGACGGCCACCACGGTGAGCTGGGCCCCGATCACCGTGATGATGTTGGCCCGCCACAGGCGCCGGAAGTCGGGGTTCGCCAGCGGCGTGGTGTCGGCGAAGAGCCTGCGGATCGCTGCCACGCTCAGCCGACCAGCGGGTAGCGGCCGAGGGTTTCGTAGCCGGCGCCACCGGGCAGCAGGCGGGAGCGCAGCAGCACGAACTGTTCCACCCCCCAGGCCTGCTCGGGGATCGCGTCGAGGACGGTGAGCCAGCGGCGGGCGGCGAACGGCCGCGTCCGGGCCAGGGTCAGGTGGGGACGGAACCGTCCGCCCTCCACCTCGACGCCGCAGCCCGCCGCGGCGTTGCGGCACCGGCGGGCCAACCGCGCCAGCCCGCCGGCGGTATCGTCGACGCCGAGCCAGAGCGCCTTCGCGTGCCCCGGGTCGGGGAAGGCACCGGCGCCGGCGAGCCGGACCACGAACGGCCCGGTGCGACCGGCCACCTCCTCCAGTGCCTCCTGCAGCGGGTCCACCCGGGCCGGCGCCACGTCGGGCAGGAAGGCGCAGGTGAGGTGCCAGCCTTCAGGGACGGTCCACCGGAACCCCGGTTCGGCGTCGCGGCGTGGCTCGAGGAAGCCGTCGACGGCCTCGACCACGGGGACGGGCGGCACCACCGCCACAAACAGCCGGTCGCTCACGACATCAGGACGAGCAGTTCCTCGGGACGGCGCCGCAACTGGAGGGCACCGAAGATCATCACGATGCCGATCACCAGCACGAAGATGCCGACCGTGACGGCCAGGAAGGCGGCGCCGGCGTCGGGGTTGATCAGGAAGTACAGGCCGAGCAGGGACGTCACGCTGCCGGAGATCAGCACCCACAACCAGCTGCGCTGGCCCTGGCCCCGCAACTGCCAGGCCATGGCCACCTGGAACAGGCCGATCACGAGCGCCCACAGGGCGAGGAACACGACGATCACGGCGGCGACCAGGTTCGGCCGGAAGACCGCGATCAGGCCGATCACCACGCCGGCGGAGCCCTGGAACAGCGTCCAGCCCCAGCTGGTGCGCCGGAAGAGGAGGCCGGTGCCGAGCGCGACCACGCCGTCGATGATGCTGAAGACCCCGAACAGGATGAAGAAGCCCTGCACGGTCAGGTTGGGCACGAAGATCGCGACCAGTCCGAGGGCCACGCTGACCACGCCGCGCAGCAGCGTGAGCCACCACAACCGCTTCGCGATCGACTCCCCACTCGCTGCTGGCATCGCGGTCCTTCCCTGGCGGTCGTCCATCGCCCCGGATTCTAGCCACGCGGACTGACGCCGGGCGGGCGGGGTCACCCGGCTCCCGGATGGCGAGCGCGCATTCGTGCACGACGTCGTCGCGTGAGTGGACGGTTGCGCAGACCCGGCGCCGTACGCGCACGAAATGGCCGCGATCCAGCGCCTGCCGAACTTGTATGAGAATGTATGGAAATCCACGTCAGGGGGAATTCCGCATGCCCACTCGCAGCTGGCCGGTGCACGCCGGGTTGTCGCTGCTGTGGGGCCTCTCGACCACCCTCGTCGTGGGGGTCGTGCTCGGCTTCGGCTGGGCGGCGGCGGCAGCCCTCACCTCGTTCAGCGCGGCCGTGGCGATCGCGGCGTCCGTGCGGCTCGGCGGACGCCGGCTCGAGCGGCCCGCGCGGGCCCGCCAGATGGTGATCCTCGCCGGCGCGATCGCCGTGCAGAACCTCGGCCTGTGCTTCGCGATCGCCCACGTCGGGATCGCGCTGACCGCCGTCGTGCTCGGCTCGATGCCGCTGTTCGCGACCCTGTTCGGGCAGGTCTGGGGGGTCGACCGGATCACCGTGGCTGCGGCCGCGGGCCTCGCCACCGGCTTCATCGGTCTGCTGATCGTCGTGGTCTTCCCGCCGGAGGGCGACAGCTGGGCCTCCCTCGCCGGCATCTTCGCCGCCCTCGTCAGCGCCATCGCCGCCGGGTTCGCGATCCGGTACAGCACACTGCGCCTGCGCGGGCGTCCGGGCGTCGCGGTGGGCGCGCACCTGATCGCGGGCGCGGCCCTGCTCCCGCTGGCTCTGCTCACCGGCGGCCGGCCCGGGTCGGTGTGGGGCTACCTCGCCCTGCTCGCCCTGGTGGTGGTGGCCACGGCGGTGGCTCCCGTGCTCGAACTGCACATGCCGGACGCGGGGCAGGGCGCGCATGCCGGCATGGTGAAGACCCTCGGCCTGGTCGTCGCGGCACTGGCCGGCGTCCTCTTCCTCGGCGAGCGGCTCGATCTCGGCCAGGTGGTGGGCATGGTGCTGCTGCTGGTCGGCGCGGCGCTCGTCCTGGAACTGCTGCCGACGCGTTCCCGGCTGCGCTGAGCCGCCCGGGGGCGCGGCGTCACCGTCCGGGCACACCAAGGCCCTACGCTGCTCGCATGTCCGACGCGCAGCAGTCCCTCCCCGCTGAACCCCTGCCCGAACCGACGGACGCGGATGCCACCGCGTCCGCCGAACCCGAGCCGGCCGCGGACGCCGAGGCCGCCCCGGCGCCGGTGGCCGCAGGCTGGAAGCCACTGCGGCGCGGGCGGTTCTCGGTCAACCTGAACCACCCGTTCGCGTGGGGTTTCACCGCCACCGTCGGAGGGCTCGTCGCGCTCTCCCTCGCCAGCGCCGTCATCTCGCTGTCCACCGTGATGGTCTCGATCGGCGTGGCCCTGTTCATCGCCCTCGCGCTCGATCCGCTGGTGCGCTGGCTGGAGCGGCACAAGATGTCCCGCGGGCTCAGCATCGCCACGGTGATGGTCGCCTTCGTCCTGGTGTTCGGCGGGCTGATCGCACTCGTGCTGCCGACGGCCATCGTCCAGGTCACCCAGTTCGCGCTCGCCGTGCCCGGCTACATCTCCGACCTGCAGAACTCGGACTGGTTCCTCAGCTTCACCGCCATGACCGGGCAGGCCGACCTCTACGCGACTGTGCTGGAGCAGGTGCGCACCTGGCTCTCGAACCCGTCCAACCTGCTCGCGATCGGGGGCGGAGCGCTCGCCGTCGGCACCGGGGTCGTGAACGCCGTCTCGGCGACGCTGATCGTGTTCGTGCTCACCCTCTACTTCCTGGCCTCCCTGCACAGCATGGAGCGGGCGCTGGTCCGGTTCGCCCCCGCCCACGCCCGTCCACAGCTGGAGCAGATCACCGGCCAGCTCACCGAGTCGGTCGGCGGCTACGTCTCGGGCATGGCCATCCTCGCGGCGGCCAACGCCGTGTTCTCGTTCATCCTGATGACCATCCTCGGGGTGCCCTTCGCCGCGCTGCTCGCGTCGCTGGCGCTGGCGATCACGATGATCCCGATGATCGGGCCGGTGCTGTTCTGGATCCTGGCCAGCGTGGTGATCCTGTTCACCAACCCGGTGCTGGCGCTGATCTTCGCGGTCGTCTACTTCGCGTACATGCAGGTCGAGGCGTACGTGATGACGCCACGGGTGATGACGAAGGCCGTCGACATCCCCGGCTCACTGGTGCTGATCGGGGCCATGGTCGGCGGCACCCTGCTGGGCCTGCTGGGCGCCCTGGTCGCCGTCCCCGTCACCGCGTCGCTGCTGATGATCCTGAACACCGTGATCATCCCGCGCCAGGACGCCAAGCTCACCGCCGACGACTGACCGGCTGCGTTCCGGGCGCGGGCGCGTCCCGGCCCCGCCGCAGCGTCCCCTGCCGGTGGCCTTGTCACCGCGTCGTAGCCTGAACCACGGATTCACGAGGAGGAACGCGATGGAACTCGGCATGGTCGGCCTCGGCCGCATGGGTGGCAACATGGCGACGCGGCTGCGCGCGGCGGGCCACACGGTCGTCGGCTACGACACCAACCCCGACGTCTCGGAGGCGGCGAGCCTCGCCGACCTGGTCGGACGGCTCGGGCAGACCCCTCGGGTCGTGTGGGTGATGGTGCCGGTGCAGTTCCTGGACGGGGCGATCGACGAGCTCGCGGGGCTGCTGTCCGAGGGCGACATCGTGATCGACGGCGGCAACACCAAGTGGACGGGCGACCAGGACCGGGCGGACCGGCTGGCGGCCCACGGCGTCCACTTCATCGACTGCGGCGTGTCCGGCGGCGTCTGGGGCAAGGAGCTGGGCTACGCGCTGATGTGCGGCGGGGACACCGCCGACGTGGCCGTGGTGCAGC